>CABVDE010000043.1 GCA_902496945.1 uncultured Collinsella sp. | reverse complement strand
GGGGGATGCCGGCCAAACGTAGTAGACGGGCCGGTTTCGTGGCGGGCGGTCCGCGGCGGCGGCCGAAAGGGGCCGGGAAGGAGGGCGGCGGCGTTGCCGCCGCCCGCGGGCCACGCCACGCGGGCCGGGTCGGGCATCGCGCGCCCCTCGTTCTTGAGTGCGCCCGGCATCCGCGCTCGCGCCGCGGAAAGTTTTTCCGAAATTGTCCTTGCATCGGCGGGGGAGTTCCCGTATAGTACTTCTTCGCACGGGGGCGTAGCTCAGCTGGGAGAGCGCTTGACTGGCAGTCAAGAGGTCAGGGGTTCGATCCCCCTCGTCTCCACCCGAGCATTGAATGAGGCTCCAACGCAAGTTGGGGCCTTTTTTCATATCAGTCAAATTCTACTTCGTTTGACGGCAACGAGAAAGATCGTGCGTTGAATGAGCATCCATCGCATGGTAGTATTTTTCGTCGTGGCGAACTGTCTAGATTGTCTTTACTAAGGCTGTGTGTGTTCATCACTTATAAGGGCTCTTGGCGCAACGGTTAGCGCAGGGGACTCATAATCCCTGGGTTCTGGGTTCGAATCCCGGAGGGCCCACCAGGATTTTCAACAGGTCAGGCAACATGTCTGGCCTGTTCTTTTTTCAAAGACAGCAATATTTGGCCGATATCAGCCAGGTTGCCCACATTAAGACGCTGCCCAGCGGTCATCCAGGATGCTCCCGCCACGAAACCGGCCCATTTACTACGTTTTACCCTGACCCCTCGACCATGCCCCGTATTTTGCGAAAACCGCAGGCCGTCTACCTGCGGTTTTATTTTGCCCGAGACGCCATGGTCGGGGGATGCCGGCCAAACGTAGTAGACGGGCCGGTTTCGTGGCGGGCGGTCCGCGGCGGCGGCCGAAAGGGGCCGGGAAGGAGGGCGGCGGCGTTGCCGCCGCCCGCGGGCCACGCCACGCGGGCCGGGTCGGGCATCGCGCGCCCCTCGTTCTTGAGTGCGCCCGGCATCCGCGCTCGCGCCGCGGAAAGTTTTTCCGAAATTGTCCTTGCATCGGCGGGGGAGTTCCCGTATAGTACTTCTTCGCACGGGGGCGTAGCTCAGCTGGGAGAGCGCTTGACTGGCAGTCAAGAGGTCAGGGGTTCGATCCCCCTCGTCTCCACCCGAGCATTGAATGAGGCTCCAACGCAAGTTGGGGCCTTTTTTCATATAGGCACACAAGGTCAAAGGCGGCACCATGATCCTCCTGGTAGACAAGATCGAAAAAAGCTTCGGCGCGCGCGTCCTCTTTAGTGGCGCGTCCTTCCAGATCAACCCCGGCGAGCGCTTCGCGCTCGTGGGCCCAAACGGCGCCGGCAAAACCACCATGCTCAAGATCATCATGGGAATCGACAGCCCCGACGCCGGCCAGGTCCAGTACGCCAAGGACTGCCAGGTGGGCTACCTAGAGCAGGAAACCAACCTGGAGCACAAGGACACCACCATCCTCGCCGAGGTCATGGCAGCCGCTAAAGAAATCCGCCGCATGGGCGAGCGCGCTAACGAGCTGCAGGCTCAGATCACCGAACTCTCCGAACAGGGCAAGGATGTCGACGCACTCCTCAACGAGTACGGCCAGGTCCAGGACCGCTTTGAGCACCTGGGCGGCTACGAGCTCGAGAGCAACGCGCGCAAGATCCTGTCCGGCCTGGGCTTTAAGGTCACCGACTTTGAGCGCCCCTGCTCCGAGTTCTCGGGCGGCTGGCAGATGCGCATCGCGCTGGCCAAGCTCTTTCTGCGCCACCCCGACCTGCTGCTCCTGGACGAGCCCACCAACCACCTGGACCTCGAGAGCGTCCAGTGGCTGCGCGGCTTTATCGCCAGCTACGACGGCGCCGTCCTTATCGTCAGCCACGACCGCGCCTTCATGGACGCTTGCGTCGACCACGTCGCCGCCCTCGAGAATCGCCGCGTGACCACCTATACCGGCAACTACAGCAGCTACCTCAAGCAGCGCGAGGACAACCTGGAGCAGATGCGCGCCAAGCGCGCTGCGCAGGAGCGCGATATCGCCCACATGCAGGTCTTTGTCGACAAGTTCCGCTACAAGCCCACCAAGGCCGCCCAGGCCCAGGAGCGCATCCGCAAGATCGAGCAGATCAAAAAGGAGCTTGTCATCCTGCCCGAGGGCCACAAGCACATCGACTTTAAATTCCCCGATCCGCCGCGCTCGGGCGACATGGTCGTGGGCCTGGAGGGCGTATCCAAGTCCTACGGCGATAAGCACATCTACAGCGACATCGACCTTAAGCTCTACCGCGGCGAGCACGTGGCGCTCGTCGGCCCCAACGGCGCCGGCAAGTCCACGCTCATGAAGATCCTCGCCGGCCTGGAGCCGCCCACCACCGGCACCCGCGACCTGGGTACTAACGTGGGCGTGGCCTACTACGCCCAGCACGCGCTCGAGGGCATGACCGAGTCCAACACCGTCCTGCAAGAGATCGACACCGTCACGCCTAAGTGGACCGTACCGCAGCAGCGCAGCCTGCTGGGCGCCTTCCTGTTTAGCGACAACGACTCCATCGAAAAGCAGGTCCGCGTCCTCTCCGGCGGCGAAAAGGCGCGTCTGGCCTTGGCAAAGATGCTCGTGGCACCCGAGGCGCTCCTGTGCCTGGACGAGCCCACCAACCACCTGGACATCGACTCGGTGGACATGCTCGAGAACGCCCTACAAAACTTCCCCGGCACCATCGTGCTGATCAGCCACGACGAGCACCTGGTGCGCGCCGTGGCCAACCGCGTGATCGACATCCGCGACGGTAAGGTCACGGTCTACGACGGCGACTACGACTACTACCTCTACAAGCGCGAGGACCTCGCCGCACGAGCCGCCGCCGAGGCGGCAGGGGAGAGCGCGGCGTCCGCAGGCAAGGGCGCCAAGCCCGCCAACACCGCTCAGGCCAACACCCCCGCCGCCGCTCCCAAGCCGGCCGAAGGCAAAAAGACCAAGGAGCAGAAGCGCGCCGAGGCCCAGGCCCGCGCCGCGCTCAATAAAAAGCTCAAGGGCGTGCGCAACCAGCTCAAGAAGATCGAGGAGGAACTCGACAAAAAGCGCGTCCGCTATGACGAGCTTATGGAATTGATGGCAAGCGAAGAACTTTATGCAGATCAGGACAAGTTCAACGCCGCGCTGGGGGAATATAACGGCCTTAAGCAAGAGCTGCCCAAGCTCGAGGACGAATGGCTCGAGCTTTCCACCCAGATCGAGGAGGAGACCGCGCGTGAACTCTCGTAAGGCCGCTGCCGTGGCGATGAGCATCATCGCCGTCGCCTGTCGCATCTGCGGTATCTTTATGAGCGCGATGACCGTGCTGTTGTGCTTTAGCGGTCTGACCGCCAAGCTGCAGATCGTCGGTTTTGTCGTCGAGCTTTCGCGCGCGCTGCCGAGCGCCATTGCCGGTTACGGCGTCATCACGTCGCCCTTTGGCGGCGTGTTCCGCCTGGATTACGCCATCGTCGCCGTCATCCTGTTTGTAGCCGACTACCTGCTCACGCGCGCGTCGCGTCGCGTCCGCTAGGGGAGCGCCATGTCCAGCAGCTACTTCATGAACCTGCTTGCCAGCGCCGTCGCCGTCATCGTGGGAATCGTTATCCACGAGAGCGCACACGCCGCCGCGGCCTGGGCGCTCGGCGACAAGACGGCCCGTTCGCGCGGCCGCGTCTCACTCAACCCGCTCAACCACATCGACCCGTTTGGCACCATCATCCTGCCGCTGCTTATGCTTGCCGCCGGCGGCCCGGTGTTCGCCTTCGCCAAGCCGGTGCCCGTCTACCTCAACAACCTCAAGCACCCTAAGCGTGACGAGGTCCTGGTGAGCGCTGCCGGCCCCGCATCGAACATCGCGCTGGCGTGCCTCGCCGCAGCCCTCATGCACCTGGCCTATGGCAACCTCTACACCAGCATATCCTTTGCCGCGGCATCGCAGATCATGAACTTCGGCGCCACCTTTATCGTGGTCAACCTGTCGCTCGCATTCTTTAACCTCATCCCGATCCCGCCACTCGACGGCTCGTCGATCATCGTTCCGTTCCTTAAAGGCAAGGCGCTCGCCAACTATTACCACCTGCAGCAATACGCCATGCCCATCCTCATCCTTGTTCTGTACCTGCTGCCCATGTGGACCGGCATCGACGTGATCGGCCGCTATTTCGACGTTACCGTGTATCCGCTGGCCGAGTGGCTGCTCAACTTCGCAATCGCCGGCATCTAAGGTAAACTTACAGGTCGACCGTGCCAAACGCTCGCAACATGCACCCAAACCGCGCCGCGAAGGCGCCGTCAAAGGAGGTCGAAGATGTCGTATCGCGTGTCGACGCAGGTCTACAGCGGACCGTTCGACCTGCTGCTGCAGCTGGTAACCCGCCAAAAAGTAGATATCGGTGCTATCTCGATTAGCGAGGTGGCCGAACAATACCTGGCCGAGGCCGAGCGCATCGAGGCGCTGGACCTAGATGTCGCGAGCGACTTTTTGCTGGTCGCAGCCACCCTTTTGGACATTAAGGCCGCCTCGCTGGTACCCCAGGAGGCCCCCAGCGAATCCGTCAACGATGACGAGTACGACGAAGACCTCGAGGAACTGAGCGCGCTCGACGGCGACGCCCTGCGCGAGGTCCTGATCCAGCGCCTGATCGCCTACAAGCAGTTTAAGGGGGCAGCAGCGGCCCTTGGCGCGCGGATGCAGGCCGAGAGTCGCATGCATCCTCGCGTGGCCGGCCCCGACCCCGAGTTTTTGGGCCTTATGCCCGACTACCTGGCCGGCATTACCCTGCGCGGCCTGGCCGTCATCTGTGCCGACCTGGACGGCAAGCGCCAGACCTTCCTGCTGGAGGCCGAGCACGTGGCGCCCCATCGCGTGCCGCTCGACCTGACCGTCGCCTCGGTCGACCGCTTTACCATGGCGCACCAAACCTGCACCTTCCGCGAGCTGTTGGACGGCGACGCCACGACCGAGCAGCTCGTCGTCACCTTCCTGGCCATGCTGGAGCTCGCCAAGCGCGGCTCGCTCACGCTGAGCCAGGACGAGATCTTTGGAACCATTCAAATCAACCGCGTCGAGGGCGCCGAGGCCTACGTGCCCGGCGAGGGCCCCGAGCTCACCGAATAGGAGCGGCCAACCATGTCTTCCCTTTCCACGCTGGAGGCAAACAGCCTCAAGGGCGCCCTCGAGGCGCTGCTGCTGGTGTCGAGCGATCCGGTGAGTGCGCCCGCGCTTGCTGGTGCGCTTGATATCGCCCCGGGCGAGTGCGCGTCGCTTTTGGCCGAGCTCAAGGTTGAGTACGAGGAGGCCAACCGCGGTTTTCAGCTGCGCGAGGTCGCCGGCGGCTGGCGCCTGTTTACGCACCCCGCCTACCACGACGTGGTCGAGGCTTATGTGCTGAGCTGGGATACGCAAAAGTTATCGCAGGCGGCGCTCGAGACACTCGCCGTTATCGCCTATCACCAGCCCGTGACGCGCGAGGTGGTCAAGGGCATTCGCGGCGTCAACTCCGACGGCGTCATCGCGTCGCTCGTGGACAAGGGTCTGGTGCGCGAGCTCGGGCGCGATCCCGAGCGCGGCCAGGCTATCATCTACGGTACGACCAACGCCTTCCTTGAGAAGTTTGGCCTGCGCTCCACTCGCGACCTGCCCGATCTGGAGCAATTTGCACCCGACGAGCAGTCGCGCCAGTTTATCCGCGAGCGCCTGAGCGGTCGCAGCATTCAGTCCACGCTCGAGGAGCAAGCCGAGGACCTGGACGAAGAGCGCGAATTGATCGATACCGATGTTGAGGCAGTCGAGGACGAGGACGCCCTTGCCGTCGACGAGACCTCGGAGGATATACATGACGAGAACTAACGAAGCAGGGGAGACGCGCATCGCCGGCGACCCGGGGTCGCCCACGCCCGACGCCCAGCCCATCTACCCGCACACCATGCGCCTGCAGCGCTTTTTGGCGCGTGCGGGCGTGGCGAGCCGTCGCGGCTCGGAGGACCTGATGACAGCCGGCCGCGTGACAGTCAACGGCACGGTCGCGACCGAGCTGGGCACCAAGGTCGATGTCGACCGCGACCACATCGAGGTCGACGGCATGCCCGTCAAGCTCAACCAGGGCGCCGTGTACCTGATGCTCTACAAGCCTACCGGCTACCTCACCACCATGAGCGACCCGCAGGAGCGTCCCTGCGTGGCCGACCTGGTCCCCCGCGACCGCTTTCCGGGCCTGTTCCCGGTTGGGCGCCTGGACCGCGACACTACGGGCCTGTTGCTCTTTACCACCGACGGCGACCTGTCCCAGGACCTACTGCACCCCAGCAAGCACGTCTACAAGACATACCAGGCGCTCGTGGACGGCCGCCTCACCGACCGCGACTTGGAACCGCTGCGTCGCGGCATCGAGCTCGACGATGGTCTGTGCCAGCCGGCGATCTGCCGCATTATCTCTGCGCGCGAAGCCGAAGCCGTGGCGCCCCAGGGCGTCAAGCCCGGCACCACGGCTGTGGAGGTCATCATCCGCGAGGGCCGCAAGAACCAGGTCAAGCGCATGCTGAGTAAGATCCACCACCCGGTGATCCGCCTGCATCGCTGCAACTTTGCCGGCCTGGAGCTCGAAGGCGTAGCCAAGGGCTCGTGGCGCGAACTCACCGATCGCGAGGTGCAGATCCTCAAGGCTGGCGGTATCCCGCCCAAGCAGGCCAGCGCCAAGCGCGGCGGCAAGCCCCAGGACACCCCCGCGAGTCGCACGCGCCACCACGGCAGCCACGGCTCCGCACCCAAGCGCAACACCTACCGCGAGCGCTACACGGGGTAGGCAACCCGTCAGCCACGCGCAACGCCCGCGACTCATACCAGCACGTCAACCACCGAAAGGCAGCATTGCATGATCGTCGCCATCGACGGCCCCGCCGGTTCCGGCAAGTCCACTATCGCCAAGGAAATCGCCCGCCAGCTGGGCTTTAACAAGCTCGATACGGGCGCTATGTATCGCGCCGTCACCTTTGCCGCACTCGACCGCGGCATCGATCTGGACGACGAGGCGGCCATCGACGCCCTCGCCGAGCAGATCGAAATCCGCTTTACCAACGGCACCGGCGAGGACACGCGCCTGACCATCGACGGCCAGGACGCCTCGGCCGCCATCCGCACCCCGCAGGTGGACGCCAACGTGTCCAAGGTCTCGGCCTACCCGGGCGTGCGCGCCGCCATGCTCATCCACCAGCGCCGCGCCGCCGAGGATCGCGACATTGTGGCCGAGGGTCGCGACATCGGCACCGTCGTGTTCCCCAACGCGCAGGTCAAGGTCTTCCTGACCGCCGACCCGCGTGAGCGTGCCCGCCGCCGTGTGCTGCAGCGTCACCAAAACGACGCCCAGCCGCTTACCTCAGAGCAGCTCGAGGCCGAGGTCGACGAGACCCTCGACGCCCTCAGGCAGCGCGACAAGCTCGACAGCAGCCGCGAGGTCGCGCCACTCGTGCCCGCCGAGGACGCGGTACACGTCGACTCCACCGCCCACACCATCGACGAGGTCGTTCGCATCATCGAGGACCTCATCAACCAAAGGAGGTAGCCCATGCGCCTGTTTAAGCAGACGCCCGAGGACTATTACAACGCCCCCTATGCCGAGTTCCCGGCGCTTATCCGCGGCACGGTCGTCGTGGTCATGGCAATACTTTGGGCCTTCTCCAAGCTCATGTGGCGCTGGGAGGTCGAGGATGCCGACCTGCTGTTTGAGCGCCAGGAAGGCCGCGGCAGCGTGGTCATCTGCAACCACACCTCGATGGCCGAGCTCTTAGCCGTGGAGACGGCGCTGTTCTTTGGCGGCCGCCGCATTCGCCCCATCTTTAAGTCCGAATTTGCCAAGACCAAGATCGTGCGCTGGGCCTTTAGCCGCGTGGGCGGCATCCCCGTCGAGCGCGGTACCGCCGACATGAAGTGCCTGCGCGCCGCCCAGCATGCGCTGCAGCGCGGCGAGGACGTCCTGATCTTCCCCGAGGGCACGCGCATCCGCTCGCGCGAGATCAAGCCCGAGGTGCACGGCGGCTTTGCGCTCATCGCCCAGATGGGCAAGGCGCCCGTGAATCCGCTTGCCATCTGCGGCTGGTCCGATATCACGCCTGCGGGCAAAAAGCTCATGCGCCCCAAAAAGTGCTGGATCCGCGCCGGCAAGGCCGTCTCGCTTTCCGATGCACCGGCCGAGCTCAAGCGCAGGGAGCGCCTGGCGTGGCTTGAGTCCGAGGCCATGAACCGCGTCTACGCCATGCGCGATGACCTGTGCGCCGAGCATCCGGGCAGGTTCTAGCTATGGGTGAGAACGTTTTGAACACCGCCGCGCCCACGATCGAAATCGCGGCCCACGCGGGCACCTGCTACGGCGTGCAGCGCGCGCTCGACATGGCGCTGGCCGCCGCACCCCAGGCAGGGGAGAACGACAACGTCCACACGCTGGGGCCGCTCATCCATAACCCCATCGTGGTGCGCGAGCTTGCCGAGGCGGGCGTTGGCCTGGCCGAGACCCTGGACGACGCCGCATCGGGCACCGTGATTATTCGTGCGCACGGCGTGGTGCCGCAGGTAATCGATGTCGCTCGCGAGCGTGGCCTTACCGTGATCGACGCCTCCTGCCCCTACGTAAAGAAGGTCCACGTGGCGGCCGAGCGCCTGGTGCGCGAGGGCTACCGCGTGGTGGTCGTGGGCGAGCCGGGCCACCCCGAGGTCGAGGGCATCCTGGGCCACGCCGGCGATGACGCTCGGGTCGTGAGCTGCGCCGCCGACGCCGACGCGTTGCCGCTCAAGGGCAAGGTAGGCCTGGTCGTGCAGACCACCCAGACCGCGCAGAATCTCGCCGAGGTCGTGGCCGCCATCACGCCGCGTGTGCAGGAGCTGCGCGTGATCAACACCATCTGCGCCGCCACGAGTGAGCGCCAGCAAGCGGCCGCCGCACTTGCCAACCGCTGCGACTGCATGGTCGTGGTGGGCGGCAAGAACTCGGGCAACACCCGCCGTCTGGCGCAGATTTGCGCCGACGCCTGCGAGCGCACGCATCACATCGAGGAAGCT
The DNA here is from genome assembly GCA_902496945.1 of uncultured Collinsella sp. GTDB lineage: Bacteria > Actinomycetota > Coriobacteriia > Coriobacteriales > Coriobacteriaceae > Collinsella. The sequence goes on along the minus strand of CABVDE010000043.1, from coordinate 6,890 downwards.
TGCGAGCTCCAGGCCGCTTGGTTTACCGACGCTCACCACATCGGCATCACCGCCGGCGCCTCCACCCCGCAAGAACACATCGAGCGCGCCGTCGCGCGCATCAAGGAGCTTTGCCGCTAACCATGGACCAAACCGTACCCGCATACGCCGCCGAGGTGGCCGATTACGGGCGCAGCCGCGACCCCGAGCCGGGTGAGGGCGCGCTCGTAAAGAACGTGCGTCCCGAATCGCCCGCATGGGATGTGGGTATCGAGCCGGGCATGCGCGTACTCACGGTCAACGGCGAGCAGCTCACCGACATGATCGTGTGGCTCTGGGAGGCCGACGACGACACCGTCGAGCTGGAGGTTTTCGATCCGCGCGACGACACCGTCACCCCCGTTGAGCTTGATCGCTTTCCTGGCGAGGACTGGGGTTTGGAGTTCGATGGTCCCATCTTCGACGGCATGCGTACCTGCGTCAACGCCTGCGTGTTCTGCTTTATGACGATGCTGCCCAAGGGCGGCCGCTCCACGCTCTATATTCGCGACGACGACTACCGCCTAAGCTTTTTGCAGGGCAACTTTGTCACGCTCACGAACCTCACCGACGAGGACGTGCAAAACGTCATCGACCGCAATATGAGCCCCATGAACGTGTCGGTCCACGCCGTGAGTCCCGACGTCCGCCGCCGTATGATGGGCCGAAACGCCCAGCGCGGCATGGACGTGCTCGAGGCCATCATGGCCGCCGGCATCGAGATTCACGCGCAGATCGTGTTGTGCCCCGGCATGAACGACGGCGAGGAGCTGCTAAAGACCCTGCGCTTTTGCGAGGAGCACGAGCAAATCACAAGCTTGGGCATCGTGCCGCTCGGTTTTACCAAGCACCAGAACCGCTTTACCTGGTCCTACAGCGACAAGCCCGAGCTAGCGCGCGAGACCATTGCCATGATCAGGCCCTTCCAGGACCGCGCCTATGAGCGCTTTGGCCGCCACACCTTCCAGATGAGCGACGAGTTCTATCTGGACGCCGGTATCGAGCCGCCCGAGGCAGACTTTTACGACGGCTATCCGCAGTACTACGACGGCATCGGCATGATCCGCTCATATCTGGACGAGACCGACGACGTGCTAACTACCGATGCCAAGCGACTAGCCCGCGTCCGCGAGGCCCTCGCCGCCCGCAGCCTGCACCTGCTTTGCCTCTCGGGCGCTAGCGCACGCGACACCGTGGCACGCTTCGTGGAGTCGCCGCAGGGGCTCGCCGGCACCGTCACGGCAATCAAGAACCGTTACTTTGGCGGCAACGTGGACGTGACCGGCCTCATCGTCGCGAGCGATATCCTGGAGCAGCTGCCGCAAGGCCTGTCGGGGGTTATGCTCTTTGTGCCTAAGCTCATGTTCAACGCTGACGGCATGACGCTTGACGAGTATCATCGTGACGATTTACTCGCAAGCCTTGAAGCTCGCGGAGCCGAGGTTCATGTGGTGTCGACCATGCCGCATGAGCTGCTCGATACCTTGGAGCGCATCCTTGGCATTGTGCCCGCAGACTCTAACACTTCCACTGACCCTACCCATTAAAGGAGAGCAGATGAAACCTATCGTCGCCGTCGTCGGACGCCCCAACGTGGGCAAGTCCACGCTCGTTAACCGCCTGGCCCAGACCTCGAACGCCATCGTCCACGAGTCCCGCGGCGTCACGCGCGACCGCTCGTATCACACGGCCGACTGGAACGGCCGCGAGTTCACCATCGTAGACACAGGCGGTATCGAGCCGCTCAAGAGCGACGACGTCTTTGCCACGTCCATCCGCGACCAGGCGCTCGCCGCCGCCGAGGAAGCCGCCGTCATCCTATTTGTGGTCGACGGCCGCACCGGCGTCACCGAAGAGGACGAATCGGTCGCCCGCATGCTCAAGCGCTCCGACAAGCCGGTCTTTTTGCTGGTGAATAAGCTCGACAACCCCGATCGCGAGAACGACAACATCTGGGAGTTCTATTCACTCGGCATCGGCGAGCCCACGCCGCTTTCGGCCCTGCACGGTCATGGCACGGGCGACCTGCTCGACGACATCGTGGCGCTGCTGCCCGACGAGGAGGATGAGGTCGCCGACGAGTTCCCCGACGCGCTGAACGTGGCCATCATCGGCCGCCCCAACGCCGGTAAGTCATCACTGTTCAACCGCATCCTGGGCGCCGACCGCTCCATCGTGTCCAACATCGCCGGCACCACGCGCGACGCCATCGATACCGTCGTGGAGCGCAACGGCAAGCACTACCGCATGGTCGACACCGCGGGCATCCGCAAGAAGAGCACCGTGTACGAGAATATCGAGTACTACTCCATGGTCCGCGGCCTGCGCGCTATCGACCGCGCCGACGTGGCGCTGCTCGTCGTCGACGCCTCCGTGGGCGTTACCGAGCAGGATCAGAAGGTCATGGGCCTTGCCATCGAGCGCGGCTGCGCTATCGTGGTGTTGCTCAACAAGTGGGACCTGCTCGACGACGACCGCAAGCGCGAGGCCTGCATGGAGACCGTCGACCGCCGTCTGGGCGTCATGGCCCCCTGGGCCCAGTACCTGCGCATCTCTGCCCTGACCGGCCGCAGCATCGAGAAGATCTGGGCCATGGTCGACGCCGCCGAGAAGACGCGCTCGCAAAAGATCAGCACCTCGCGCCTCAACACGTTCCTCACCGACCTGCGCGAGTTCGGTCATACCGTGGTGGACGGCAAGCGTCGCCTGCGCATGCATTACGTGACCCAGACGGGCGTGAACCCGCCGACGTTCACGTTCTTCGTCAACCATAGCGACCTGGTCAACGACACCTACCAGCGCTACGTGGAGAACCGCATGCGCACGACCTTCGACTTTGCCGGCACGCCCATTCGACTCTTCTTTAGGAAGAAGGAACAAAAGGATGCTTAATCCGATTCTTCTGACCGCCATCTGCGCCGTGGTCTCGTTCTTTATCGGAGCGATTCCGTTTGGCCTGATCCTGGGCCGCGTGCTCAACCACACGGACATTCGCAAGGCGGGCTCCGGCAACATCGGCACCACCAACGCGCTGCGCGTGGCCGGTCCCAAGGTGGCCGCGCTCACCCTGCTGCTCGACTGCCTTAAGGGCGCTATCTGCGTCCTTATCGCACGCCCGCTCATCGCGAGCGTGGGCTACGGTTTCCCCGTGAGCATCATGGCCCCCGGTGCTGCCGGCGACTGGATGCTCGGCGTCATTTGCCTGGCAGCCGTATGGGGTCACATCTTCTCGCCCTATCTCAACTTCCACGGCGGCAAGGGCATCGCCGTGGGCCTGGGCGTGATTCTTGCCTGGCACTGGCCTATTGGCCTGTCGCTGCTGGGTATGTTCATCGTGGCTGTCGCCATTACCAAGTACGTTTCGGTGGGCTCGCTTGCCGCGGCCATCGGCCTTCCCATCGCCGCCTGCGCGGTCTTTCCGTACAGCAGCCTGTGCCTCAAGTTTTGCATGGCGATGATCGGCATCACCGTGGTGTGGGCCCATCGCTCGAATATCCAAAAGCTCATGGCCGGTAAGGAGTCCAAGCTCTCGTTTACCAAGCGCGTCACCAAGCCCGACGATAAGTAGGAGAGAGTCATGAATGTTGCGCTGATTGGCTCCGGCTCCTGGGGAACCGCCGTCGCCGGCCTTGCCGCCGCGCGAGCCGAGCGCGTGACCATGTGGGCCCATAGCGAGCAGACGGCCGCCGGCATTAACGCCGAGCACCGTAACCCGCGCTATCTGGTGGACTACGAGCTGCCGGTAAACGTTGTCGCCACGACAGACCTGGCGCAGGCGCTCGACGGCGCCGAGGCCATCATATTTGCCGTGCCTTCGACGCACCTGCGCGGCGTCTGCCACCAGGCGGCGCCGTTCATCGCGGACGTGACTCCGGTTCTGTGCCTCACCAAAGGCATCGAGCCCGAGTCCGGCTTGCTCATGAGCGAGGTCATCGCCAGCGAGATCGGCAACGAGTCGCGCGTCGCGGCGCTCTCGGGCCCCAACCATGCCGAGGAGATCTGCCGCGGCGGGCTTTCGGCCGCCGTCATCGCGAGCGAAGATACGCAGGTGGGGGAGACCTTTAAGGACCTACTGCTGTCCACGGCCTTCCGCATCTACCTATCTCAGGACATGACGGGTGTCGAAGTCTGCGGCGCCATGAAAAACGTCATCGCCATCGTGTGCGGCATCTCTGCCGGCTCGGGTGCGGGCGACAACACGCTCGCCCTCATCATGACGCGCGGCCTGGCCGAGATCAGCCGCCTGGTTCATGCCCGCGGCGGTCAAGCTATGACCTGCATGGGGCTTGCCGGCATGGGCGACCTCATTGCCACCTGTACCTCGGAGCATTCGCGCAACCGCACCTTTGGCTACGAATTTGCCCACGGCGTGTCGCTCGACGAGTACCAGGCACGCACGCATATGGTGGTCGAGGGTGCCGTCGCGGCCCGTAGTGTGAGCGAGCTCGCCCGTTCACTGGGCGTAGACATTCCGCTCACCTTTGCCGTGGAGCAAACGCTGTACAACGGTGTTACTTTGGATAGGGCGCTCGAGATTCTGACCGACCGCGTCCCTTCCCAAGAGTTCTACGGACTCACCGACTAGCTCAGAAAGGCTACTACCATGGGTTCCATCAAAATCGCTCCGTCCGTCCTTTCGGCCGACATGGCAAACCTCACCGGCGAGCTCGATAAGATCGCCGGTGCCGACTACGTGCACTTCGACGTCATGGACGGCCACTTTACCGGCAACCTCACTTTTGGTGTCGACATCCTCAAGGCCGTCAAGCGCTCCACCGATGTGCCGGTCGACGCGCACCTGATGGTCTCGAACCCCGACGAGACGGCCGATTGGTACGCCGACGCCGGTGCCGATATGATCACCGTGCATTACGAGGCCTCCACGCATCTGCACCGTACGCTCACGCATCTGCAGCAGCGCGGCGTTAAGGCCGGCGTGGTGCTCAACCCCGCAACGCCCGTATGCGTGCTCGAGAGCATCATCGAGGTCGTCGACATGGTGCTGCTCATGAGCGTGAACCCCGGCTTTGGCGGGCAGAGCTTTATCCCGGGCACTCTGCCTAAGCTCCACGAACTCAAGGCCATGTGCGAGCGCCACGGCGTGTCGCCCCTCATCGAGGTCGACGGCGGCATCTCTTCCAAGAACATCGCCGAGGTCGTCAAGGCCGGCGCCAACGTGCTCGTGGCCGGTTCCGCCGTATTTAAGTCCGAAGATCCCGCCGCCGAGGTTGCGCTGCTGCAGAAGCTGGGCAACGAGGCCGCACAGGAGGCATAAACCCTTATGACCGTAGGTCAAAACCGCATACCCGTGAATCTTGACTATGCCGCCTCGACGCCCATGCGCGCCGAGGCGCTCCTTGCGCAGCGCGAGTACGACAATAGCGAGCTTGCCGGCGTCAACCCCAACTCGCTGCACTCGCTCGGTCGCAAGGCCGCCGCGCGCCTGGAGGTAGCCCGTCGCGAGATCGCCCACAGCTTTGGCGCGCGCGTCCGCCCGTCCGAGATTGTTCTGACCAACGGCGGCACCGAGGCTAACCAGCTAGCGCTGCTCGGTCTTGCCGAGGGCGCCCGCCAGCGCGATCGCAAGCGCGACCGCGTAATCGTGTCGGCTATCGAGCACGATTCGATTCTGGACAACCTGCCGCTGCTGCGCGCCGCCGGCTTTACCGTCGACCTGGTGCAACCCTGCCGCGCAGGCTACATTGAGCCCTCCGCGTTGAGCGAGCTGTTGGGTGACGACGTGGCACTCGTGAGCATTATGGTCGCCAACAACGAGACCGGCGTGGTGCAGCCCATCCGCGAGCTTGCCGCCGCCGCACACGCTGCCGGCGCCCTTATCCATACCGATGCCATCCAGGGCTACCTGCATATTCCGCTCGATGTCACCGAGCTAGGCGTTGACGCCATGACCGTGGCTGCCCACAAGATCGGCGGCCCCGTGGCCTCCGGCGCGCTCTACGTTAAAACCCGCACGCCGCTGCGCCCGCGCATTTTTGGCGGCGGACAGGAGGCCGGTCGTCGTGCCGGCACACAGGACCTGCGTACACAGCTGGCTTATGCTGCTGCTGCCTCCGCGCTGTTGCCGAACGTAGCCCAAGAGCGCGCGACGCTGCAGGCCTTGTCCGACAAGCTCTACGCCACGCTTACGGCCCATCCGCGCATTCACGCCACCATGGGCGACTATGCGCATGCCGACCGCCTGCCCGGCATGGTATCGATCTACGTCGACGGCATGGACTCCGAGGAGCTCATCATCAAGCTCGATGCCGCCGGCTTTGAGGTTTCGGCAGGCTCTGCCTGCTCGAGCGGCAGCATGGACCCGAGCCACGTACTCAGCGCCATGGGCATTAGTCGCGAACAGGCACTGGGGTCGCTGCGCATTTCGTTCGATGACCGCGTGAATCCGAGCGATCTGGACGAGTTTGCCCAGACGCTGCTCTCGATCGTGGGTGCCGCATGATCGTCGCCGAGCTTGAACGTGCGCTGCTGGCGCGCTATCCCAAGGCAGATGCCGAGGGCTGGGACCACGTAGGCCTTTCCGTCGGCGACCCTGCCGCAGAGATCACCGGAGTTGCCTGCGCGCTTGATGCGACCGAGGCCAATGTGAGCCGTGCCCTTGAGGCCGGTGCCAACGTGTTGCTGACGCATCATCCCATCTATATCAAGGCGCCTGAGGCGTTTTGTCCGGCGGACGCCGCACGCCCCCAATGCAGCGCGGCACTCTACGAGGCGGCCCGTTGCGGCGTGAGCATTATCTCGCTCCACACCAATCTGGACCGCTCGCACGAAGCCCGTGTCTACCTGAGCGAACTGCTGGGTGCCGCACCCGTGAGCTCACTGGAGCACGCGGGCGACCCCGAGGCCACCGGCTT
>CABVDE010000042.1 GCA_902496945.1 uncultured Collinsella sp. | reverse complement strand
TCAGGCTGCTCAATTTCCGATGCTCTTTTTGCTCAAATCCTCTTGACGAAACACACTTGCTGTCGCGTCGGATTTCGCCCCTGCCGCGGCAAGCCCAAGCCGAACATGAAGCCATGCCCGTCGGCCTGCCTTAATCTGTAACAGTTAGCCACCCAAATCGGGCCTAGGTGCTACAGATTGAGATTTTGATTGGGGTTGAGGGCTGGGCCGAGGGGTACCGGAGGGGGCCGCGGACGGACTGGCAGCCCCACCCCGATCCCACACCGACAGCTGCGCCACGTCATCTCGAGTGCAGGACAGCCCCTCAATTCCGGACATTCCGGCCCCTTTCCGGTTATTTTTAGCCAATTTCCGGACATTGTCCGTGAATGTCCGGAAAGGGGCCGCCGTGTCTGGAACGAGACTCGGTCAACAGTGCTCCTGGTTCCCTGGTAAAGTTCCGTAGTTCCCTAGTAAGGTTCCCTAGTTCCGCAGTAGAGTTCCCCAGTTCGCACCTTGCTGATGTGTGCCAGATTAGATATGCGGGCCACTCCCTCGGTATAATGGGACTGTCCAGCCAAAACATCTCAATCTGTAACATCTAGACCGACTTTTGGCCTCCACCTGTTACAGATCGAGACAATAGAAACCATCCCAACAAAACGTCTCGATCTGTAACATCTATCGACCAAAACCGGCCCTAGGCGTTACAGATCGAGACGAACCAAACCGGGCTTCCGAATAATCTTGATCTGTAACAATTAGACGACAAAAATCGCTCCTCGTGTTACAGATTTAGACAAACGGAGGCTGGCGTGCTGGTTTGTCTCGATTTGTAACGGCCAGACGTCCAAATCGGGTCCATCTGTTACAGATCAAGATATTGTTTGAGAAGCTGCGGACCGTACCGAAAACACGGTCCCGGAATAACAAAAAAGCTCGTCGGCTAGGCCGACGAGCTGCAAGTTCTTGGTCGCGGGGGCAGGATTTGAACCTACGACCTCCGGGTTACGGATATGGCGGGCCGTCAAACAGCGATTGGACTAAAGCCGGGCCTTCCACAGTATTTAGTCCTATAAACAGTCCAACATCTTTATTTCTAGTCGTTAGATTGGACTAAAATGACTTTGATTTCGGTATTTAGTCGTATCTTACGACTAAATATCAGCCACGAGACCGTTAGGGGCGATCTTGTACTACAGCGATCACGACGTCCTTGAACTCATCGCCCGTATCGAGAAGCCCTACGAGAGCGAGGTTATCGAGCTCAAGGAAGCGAAAAACGACTTCAGTTTCAAGAACCTCGGGAAGTACTTCTCCGCCCTGAGTAACGAAGCGGTCCTGCGCGGGAAACAAGACGCCTGGCTCATCTTCGGTATGGACAACGACAAGGTCGCATGCGGAACCGCTTACCGAGAAGGAAATCCGGCCAACCTTAGATCCCTTAAAAAGGAGATTGCGGACCGCGCGAACAACCACCTCACCCTGAGAGAGATCCATGAACTCAGGATTGACGGCAAACGCGTCCTCGCGTTTCAAATCCCCGCCGCAACGCCGGGCATGCCAACGGCGTTCAACAATGCGGCATGGGCGCGCGAGGGCGAATCACTCGGGCCACTCCCCATCGATAAGTACGAGCAGATACGCCAAATGCGGAGGCCGGACTGGAGTGCCCTCGAAATCGAAGAAGCAACCTTCGAGGACCTCGACCCCGAAGCCGTGAAGAAAGCGGTGGGGCTCTTTCTCTCCAAGCACCGACGGCATTCCGGGGCGTTCGCGGACATGGATGACCGCACGATTCTCGACATGGCAAACCTAACCAGAAACGGCAAGATCACCCCGACGACACTCATCCTGCTCGGAAGGCCGGAATCCACCCGCTTGCTCGATGGGATGAGCCCGCGCATCACCTGGACTCTCTATGCCTCCAATGGATCGGTAACCTCTTACGAGCACTTCAAACCACCCTTCCTGCTCGCGATTGACCAGGTACTCGGGAAAATCCGCAACGAGAAGTACCGGTTCAACGCAAATGGCGCGAGTCTGTTTCCCTTTGAGGCTGACCAGTACGAACCCGAGATCATCAGAGAGCTCCTGAACAACTGTATCGCCCATCAAGACTATTCCATGCAGGGGCGAATCAACGTCGAGGAATTCGAGGATCACCTCGTTTTCCTAAACGAAGGGTCCTTCATTCCGGAGACAATCGAAAATGCGATGCGGCCGGGTTTTAAGCCAAGCTACTACCGCAACCCCTTCCTTTCCGAGGCGATGGTGCAGATGGACATGATCGACACCATCGCCATGGGAATCCCCAAAGTATTCCAGATGCAGAGAAAGCGATACTTCCCCCTACCAACCTACGACCTTTCGGATCCAACCCGCGTGCGCGTAAGTGTCTACGGTAAGACCATCAATGAGAGCTACAGCAGGCTACTCTATGCTAAGCCGGACCTTCCGATGGACGTCGTCTACCTTTTGGACAAGGTTCAAAAAGGCGAGGAAATCACGAACGAGGAGGCCTCAGAGCTGCATCGACTCAAGCTTATCGAAGGCAGGTACCCCCATATCTCCATCACGAACGCCCTTGCCTCGAAGACGGGACAGGAGGTGTCTTACACGCGCAGCAAAGGCCTCAATGAAGAGGCCTGCAAGGCGCTTGTCATTCAGATGCTCTCAGAAACGGGGCCCGCACCACGTGCGAAAATCACCGCCCTCATCAACGATCTTCTCCCCTCGGGCCTTACCGACGCGCAAAAGGCCAAGAAGGTATCGAACCTTCTAGCGAAAATGAAGAAGGTGGACAAGACCATCGATAGCGACGGAACGGGAAAGACCGCAAGATGGCATGCCCTGTAACATCGTGATAGATCTTACCGTCAGATGCACGGCCCCCAACAGACCGACCGCGATGCGTCCGGGCACCTTACCGGGCGCATCGTCTAGCATCGGAATCCTTGCTCGCGATATCTATCCCCACCAGAATCTGAATACCGCAAGCGTTGTTTTCGATGACATCCCCGCATTTTGTAGTCAGAAAACAGTCGGCTTATAGGACAAAATGTGTGTCCAATAAGCCCAGTAATTGCCGAAGCGCTTTTAAAGTCCGATCTCCGCGATTATCTTTTTCATCTCGATGGCCCATCCGAGCTGTTCCTTGATGTACCCCGGCCATGCGTCCTGGTGACCCTTGATGGGATGGCCCGCCTTGTAGAAGCGCAGTCCCGAGGCCTTTTTCGCATCGAAGGGCGCCGCCGTCAGCCCGAGGCGCCCCTCGAAGACCCCGCTGTTGGCGATGGCGCGGTGCCCGATCTCCTTGTCGTCGTCCACGTACAGCTCGATGCCCGTGCGGCCCTTTTGCGTATCGATGAGCAGGGCGAGATGGTATGCCGAGACCCCCAGGCGAAGCGTCGACCAATGGTCCTTGCTGGGCTTCTGCGGGCTGAACTCCTTGAGGAACTCCGGATGGCCGCCCGCCACCTCGCGGTAGGCCGTCCAGTACGCCAGCTTGACCTTTTCGGTCTCGCTGAGCCCCTCGGAGAGCTTCACAGTCTTGGTCCACTCGTTCGGCTGCTCGACCACGCCGAAGCGCGGGGCGGGCAGGGAGTCCCCGATCTTCCAGAGCTCGACCTCGACCAGGAAGAACCCGAAGTCGCTGTCGGTGTGCTGGTTGAGCCACTCGATGGCCTGGCGGTGCTCGTCGCGGGCGCGCGCCACGACCCAGATGACGACCTCGGCGCCCTTGCCGGCGGCATACGTGATCACCTTGCCGAGATGGTCGTGGTTGGTGTCCTCGAGTTGGTTCTCGATAATCACCTTGCGCCCCGTACCGGGCTCCTGCGCGTAGATGTCCACGTTGAACGATCCGACCGAGGACTCCGTCTCTATGAGCTCGAGCTCGATTCCGACCGCCATCCCGAGGGTTGCGAGGTTCTGCTCCTCGGCCAGCCACTTGGTGAAGTCATGGGCCTCATGCGGCCACACCTCGCGCAGGGGAACCTTCTGAATGGTGTCCAGGTTATAGATCTTCATCCGCCGCTCTCTCGACCGATAATCCAGTGCCGTTGTAGAGCCTCTCGCCGTCAAACGAACGCAGCAGGAGCCCACGACGTTCGTCGACGTCCTTCAGCTCGCACGGATACACGAATAGCAAAATGTTTTGCCGGTACTTGTAGTCAGCGTAGACATCCGGATCGCCCAATCGCGTAGGTATGGACGCGATATCGTCCGCCATACGATCACTTGACCCCACGTATATTCCGAGATAGTCGCTGAAGTTCTTATCGTGGTCATGCCTGCGGTATGTCGCGATGAGATAGCAGCCGGGCATATCGTAGCCGTTGAACGCAGCCTCGGAGGCTTTGCCCTGCTGGCAGATGAACTCGTGCAGGGGCATAACCGTCGACGCGCCTTCAAATATTGATTGCCTCGCGGCATCGATCTTCTTGCGAGCCTCAGCGGCGGCCCTTGAGTCCTGGAACGCCTTCGTGGCATCCCCCAAGGCGGCGGCTGCCGCGCCGACACCTTCCGCCGCCGCACCAAACCCCTTGCCGATGCCGTCGACAACAACACGTGCGCCGTTGGTTGCCCCGTCGGCAACGCTTTTCACGGCTCCATCGACATCGAAACCGAGCTGCTTTGCCCCATCGACAACCCCGGCGGCAGCAGCCAAAACCCCTGCCGCAAGATTCACCGTGTCTTTTACGGTTTTCAAATTGACGGCCATATCGAGCCTTCCCTTCTATTCCGCCTTGCCAAATCGGTTCATGACCTCAAGTAACTCGCCCGTCGTGACGATTTTTGCCTGCGAGTTGCCGTTGAAAACTGCGTCGAGCTTGCTTCGTCCCACATTGTCGCCTATTGCGAGGTACTTCGTGCTCTGCGCGGGTTTGCCATCGGTCGCTTTCATCCCGCATTCCTTAAGTGCGGCAAGGATCTCATCGCGATTGTAGCCCGGAGTAACGCCGGATACCTTCACCTTGAGTCCGACCGGATCGGTGATTTCGCCCGGATCGCCCCTGTGGCCCGCCTCCTCGGCTTTCGCCAAAACCTCTTCGATGGTTTCCTGCGACCCGTTCACCAGTCCCAAGCCCGTGAAAACACGCTTGCGGCCATGATGGGAGGAAGCATTCGGGGCCCAAACGGCAGGCTCGAGCGCACCGAACTCGCCGACCAGCCTATGGAAAATCTCAAGGCACGCCTCGGCGTCGCACATGGCATCGTGGTGGCTATCAAGATGCACTCCGTAATGCTCGCAGAGATCGACAAGCGCTCCCGGCAGACCATTCTGCTTCGCCACCAGCATCGTATCGACCACTTCGATCTCGGGCATTTCGATGTCGTAGGCAGCCAGACTCTTCTTGATGTGGTGGATGTCGGCGCCGTTGGCGTTATGCGCGACCAGGATGTAGTCTCGCAGCAAATCCGCCAGACCGGCATCCTCCCAGAAGTGGACAAAGGTCGGCATGTCGTCCAGTGAGTCCCAATCGATTTCCAGATGAGACCTGCTCCACCAACCAATCTCGCTCTCAGGATTGATCACCCGGCAAACCGGGTCGCCCACGCAGTTTCCCTCAAGATCCGTGAGGATGTAGGCGACCTGGCATATCCTCTGCTGGGGATTCGCCGTCTCGCTGTCCCAGAAGATATATCCCTTTTTCGCCATACGGCTTCCTTTCCCTTAAAACAAACTGTTATCCCATTCGAGTGCCCGGGCTATCGTCCCGACGCGGGAAAAGAACAGCGCGTTGAAGGAGTCGTTCTTGAGATAGTAAATGCAGGCCGCCTCGTACTTGTCGCCCTTCTCCTTGGTCGTTGCCGACCCATTGACGATAGAATCAAGGGCATCGTAGACGGTCTTCATATAGCGCTCCCTTGTTGTTATTCAGACGTCACTATTTTAGCTAAGGACCGCCGGAACTCCTCCCAATTGGAGTTTATCGGTCGATAAGTCAAGCCGACCGGCCCGCGATTATCAATGGTTTATCTGTTTCACATAATAAATTGACTCAGGATTCACCCGCAATTCACCCGCAAGGTAACCCGATAAAGAAAAAGCTCGGAAGCAATTTTGCTTCCGAGCTGCAAGTTCTTGGTCGCGGGGGCAGGATTTGAACCTACGACCTCCGGGTTATGAGCCCGGCGAGCTACCAGACTGCTCCACCCCGCAATGTCTGGGCGCCTCATGTGCGCGAGAAAGAATATTACGCGGGACTTCGGTAAACGGCAAGAAAAATCTCGTAGAGCATAATTCCTTCATATTTAAACCCTCAGCCAATATCACTGTAAACGGATCACAGCCGAGGCCCGTCGACGGCGCGTATACAATGGTGCGCGTCCTTTTACGCCGACACCGGGAGTAGACATGCTGCTCGCTATCGATATGGGTAACACGCAGACGGCCATGGGTTTGTTTGACGGAGACGAGCTGGTGCAGTCGTGGCGCATGCCCACCGACCGCTCCTACACCGCCGACGAGATCCATGTGCGCCTGATGGGCTTCTTTAAGATGTACGACCTCTCGCTCGATGCGGTCGACGCGATCGCCTTTGCCGGCGTGGTGCCACAGCTCTCGCGCGAGTGGCACGCCGTGGCCGACCGCATCGCCGCGGATGCCATCGTCATCGGGCCACAGACGGCCGCCGTAACCAAGCTGCGCGCGGCGCGCCCCCAGGCCGTGGGCGCCGACCGTGTGGCCAACGCCGTCGCGGCCGAGACTTTCTACGGCGCGCCGGCGATCGTGGTGGACTTTGGCACCGCGACCAATATCGACGTCATCGACGAGGACGGCTACTACATTGGCGGAGCAATCGCGCCGGGCATCCGCATTTCGATGGACGCGCTTGCCGCCCGAGCCGCCAAGCTCGCCAGCGTTCCGCTCGAGGCGCCCGAGCACGCCATCGGCCGCGATACCGAGGAGTGCATCAAGGTCGGCGCCGTAACGGGCGCCGCCGCCATGGCCGAGGGCCTGGTCGCTCGCATGAAGCGCGAGCTGGGGCGCGAGGACGCCACCGTTATCGCCACAGGCGGCCTCGCCAGCATCGTCGCCGGTTCGACCGACGCCTTCGATGTGGTCGACGGCCAGCTCACCATCAAGGGCATCTGCGAAATCTACCGCCGCATGCAGAGGCTGGCGTAGGGCAAGCGCCAGGTCGCGCGCACCAGCTCGCAGCAACGGGCGCCAACCCTATTCCTCAAAACTGAATTATTTTCAATTTTGAGGAATGGGCCCGGGGCGGCCGGTCCTGAAACAAGAAAGCTCTCCCCGGCGCGTGCCGGGGAGAGCTTTCTTGTTGTCGTGATGAGCGGTCCAGCCCCGCCTGCCACCGTCAAGCGCTACTGCGACAAAGGTGCGAAATTACTGCGACAAAGGTGCGACATTACTGCGACAAAGGTGCGACATTACTGCGACAAAGGCTCGAAACCGATTGTCTGTTTTACCGTATCTTATAAAACTGCCTTGGATCGGTAGGAGAAGAGCCGTGCCACTCAAGCAGACCGCCACCCTCAATTAGTTTACTGAGCACGCGATTTGCCGTGCGACGGTCTCTTCCAATGTGCGCAGCAAGCTCCCTTGCCGTCACCTTTCCGTTTGCGAACGCCAGTCTAATGGCAGCAAGCTCATACTCGCTTAGCGAGGCAATCGCCTCGGGCGACATTTTATCCTCAAGCGCCTCGCTTCTCCTAACTGTCCTAGCCACGATGTTGTTCTCGAGCGTCAACTGTACCTTCGTCTTGCCGGGCTCCGAGTAAACTGGGTCACCAAGCAGAGAGTTCTGCATCTCGGTGTAAATGCGCTGAACGCCCTCGTTAAGCTCGCGAACCCAGCCAAATTCAACCAGCGTGCGCGCGATGCGCGGATTGCGCGAGTAACGGGTGGTCCTCATGTTGTCGAGCGTCACGATATTGGGCAGCGCACCAGGACTGATGATTTCCATGCGATCATCGAACATTGAGATCCGAATGTAGTCGCCTCGGAATGAATAATCGCGATGAGTCACTGCGTTGACAAGGCCTTCAAACCACGCGAACTCAGGGTATTCGGGCACGGTCTGGAACTTTCCATCGGGGCCCAAAAACTGAAACTCCCTGAGCATGCTCGATATAAGCTCGTAAGCGCCCTGAATAACCTTCGGCAGCGGTCCGCAGAAGCATCGCTCCTTCGTAATGTTGAGACGCTCGCCCGTCTCCATCTTCACGCCGTCATAGCGCAAGATGCGAACGCGAGCCTGCGGCATCATCACAGATGGGTCCTGCGCAAAAAGCAGAGCGCCTGCCACGGTCAGC
This sequence comes from uncultured Collinsella sp., assembly GCA_902496945.1. Taxonomy (GTDB): domain Bacteria; phylum Actinomycetota; class Coriobacteriia; order Coriobacteriales; family Coriobacteriaceae; genus Collinsella. The sequence continues at coordinate 8,273 of CABVDE010000042.1, read as the reverse complement.
TTTCCATCGCGCATAAAGCGACGGCTCCTGAGGACCTGCTCGTCAGAAACCTCAGTTCCAAGAATCTCCTTATAGCGATCAAGCACCTCATGGTCCACGTCGTCTATCGAGGAATCCCCGACGAGCTCATCCTCGAAAATTCTCTGCCCCTTATCGAACTCGAGAGCGATGACCTGCTCTCGATTGAGTTATACGCTCTTGTCGTTCTGTCGCAAGAACACATCGCCATCACTCATGCGGGCAACGGAGTGGCTGGTCGAAGGTTCAATATCCAAGACAAGAACCGAATCATCCTCACCAGATGAATTGACGACAGAAATGCGCTCCCTGTGAACGATAGGGGGCGGCGTGCAAGTGGTGAGCGCAGCGCGTTCGAAGTTCTCGATGTCGCGCGCACCATTGCGCCTGAAACCCGTCACCTCGCCATTATCCTCGATACCGACCACAAGCTTGCCGCCCGCCGCGTTGGCAAAAGCGCTAATGTGCTTTGCTATCTCCCTGTCGTCCTTGCGGGCACTCTTTCGATCAAAATACTGATTCTCCTTGAGGGTGGAGAACAAAACAACATCGTTCGTCGCAATAGGTTGCTGCATTGTCATCTCCTTGCGGCACTTGCACACTACAGCCCGCGAATTCGTACGGCCTCGGGCGGAAACTCTTGCTCGCCAGCGTCGGTCTTGATGGTCGCGCGACCCCAGATGTCCAGGCCCGCAAACACGCCGACCGCGAGCGGCAGGCCGTTGGGCGACACCGCCGCGACCTGACGGCCCAGCAGCGGCACCATGTCGAAGTACTCGCCCAACACGGGAGCCAGCGGGCCGGCGGCGCCCTGCGGCGTGTTTGCGACAACCGCCCAGGCGTCAACGCGGGTGAGCACGGCGGCGGCCAATGCCTCGACCAGCGCTTCATCGGCCACATCCACGCCAAGTTCTGCCAGCGCCGCACGCTCGATATCCACCGTCACGGCAGCGAACATGCCCGCGGCGCCGGCGCCGCCGTTCACGGCAATGCGTGCGAGCGACATCTCAAACGCCGGCGCGCCGCACACAATGTCACTCGGCCACTGAATACCCACCTTGCCGGCAAGGCGCAACCCCGGCGTCGAAGCCGTTCCCACGAGCGCATCCATCATGCCCATCACGGCCACAAACGGCAGGCCGTGGAAGGCATGCATGTTCACATCTGGGCGCACGACCAGCGAAAACGTTAGTGATGCGTCGCCTGTGCTCCAAGCGCACCAGCCCGCGAGCACGCCCTCGCGGCCCGCATCGCGCGCCGCATCGAGCTCGGTGCCGGCGGCAACAGCGTTCATCTCGATCATCTACATACGCCCCAATTCGCCCACGATATGGCCTACGCGGTCCTCGGGCTCCTTGACCTCGACGCCGTTGTAGCGGAAGAACCGCGCCGGGTCGTGCATCAGGTCCTCGAGCGGCACCAGCACAAAGTCGCGCTCGCCGATGAGCGGATGCGGCAGGCGCAGCTTTTTGCCGCCGTGGGTCTCGCCGTCCATCCACAGCAGGTCCAGGTCGATGGTGCGCGGGCCGTTGGCCTTGGCCTTTTTGGAACGGTCGCGGCCCAGCTCGGCCTCGATCTTCATGAGCTCGTCGAGCAGCACCAGCGGCGCCAGCTCGGTCTTGATCTCGATGACGGCGTTGGCAAACGCGTCCTGGCGCGTCTCGTAGGCCGGCTCGCTCTCGTAGATGCGCGAGCAATTGGACACGCAGGTGAGCGGGATCTCGGCGATCATGTCGCGCGCAGCGCGGATGTTGTCGCAGCGATGCCCCATGTTGGAGCCCACGGCCACAAACGCGCGGCGCGGCTGCGGCTTGGCAACGGCCCAGTAACCGTTCAGGAACTGCGCAAAGCCGGAGACGTCGTGCACGCGCACGATGTTGGCACCGGCCTGGATGGCGCCCAGGCACACGCCAAACGTGGCGGCATCGCGCGCGGCGGCCTCGGTCACACCCGAGACGGCGCCCACAAAGCGCTTGCGCGACACGGCGCACATGAGCGGATAGCCCAGCGACGCCATCTTGGCGGTCTCGCGCTGGATGACGATGTTCTCGTTGGCCGTCTTGCCAAAGCCCGGGCCGGGATCGATGCAGATGCGGTCGCGCGACACGCCGGCATGAATGAGCGTGCGGGCCTGGTCGGACAGGAAGCCCATGACGCGGCGCATGATGGGCGCCGAATCGGGCAGGGTGAAGCGGCGGAGCTGCGAGGTGGGCACGTAGGCCTCCTCTCGGCGAGCACTACGGCGCATCATGGCGGCCAGGTGGTCGCTGGGCTCTGATGTGGCCTCGGTGGGTGCGGGCGTGGCCTCGGGCGCGGGCGCGACGGTCTCGGCGGCAGCAGCCTGCTCGGCAGTCGGCGTCTCCTGCCCCTGCTCGGTTGCAGACTCGGGCGCGGGCTCCGGCTCGCCAAACGGCAGCGAGGGCTGCACCACGCCGCCCGGGAGCTTGCTCTCCACCTTAAGCTCGCCCAGCAACTTGCCGCGACGGCGGCGAGCCGGCTTCTCGGCCTCGCGCGCGGCCTCGGCAGCCGCCTCGCGCGCCTTCTCGGCAACAAACGCCGCTGCCGAGGTATCGAGCTGCACCGTCGCGTGCGTGCGCGCGGGCGCGGCGACCTCGCCGGCGTGCATCACGATGACGCCGCAGGTGCTCGTCTTAACAAACTCGACCATCTTGGGGTCGGTGAAGCCGGTCACGTCGTTGACGATCGAGGCACCGCAGCGCACGGCTGCCTTGGCAACCGCCACATGACGCGTGTCGATCGAGACGATGGCGCCCTCTTTGGCAAGCGCACGCACCACGGGCAGCACGCGACGCGCTTCCTCATCGGGATTGACCGGGGTAAAGCCGGGGCGCCACGTCGACGTGGACTCGCCGCCCACGTCGATGATGTCGGCGCCGGCATCGAGCATCGCCAGGCCGTACTCGATAGCGGCATCCTGGTCAAAGTGCTCACCGCCGTCGCTAAAAGAATCGGGCGTCACGTTGAGGACGCCCATGATGCGCGGACGGTCAAAGCTGAGCTCGTACTTTCCGCACCGCCATGTCTTGCTGTCGTTCGCCATGAACATCCTCCTAAAATGCCCCCGCCGCCGCGGTCGGGCGCTGGCGGCGGGGTCGCTTTGCAATCAGTCTTTCTATTGTATCCGCGCGCGCGGGCTAGAACGCAAACGCGGCCGCGATGTCGCAAGAAATCAGCAGGTCGGCATTTGCATCCTGATCGGTAGACGCCAGATTGCAAATGGCCAGCGTATCACCGGTAAAGTAGCGCGTGAGGCCCGCCGCTGGGTACACCACGAGCGAGGTCCCGCCCACAATGAGGGCATCGGCCGCGGTTATGGCAGCAACAGCGCCGGTAAGAACACGCTCATCGAGCGGCTCCTCGTAGAGCACCACATCGGGCTTGATGCGACCGCCGCACGCGGGGCACACGGGCACGCCCGAGGCATCCTCGTGCTCGCGCGAGCAAATCCACTCGGCGCTATAGACCGCGCCGCACGTCTGGCAGATATTGCGGTGGACCGAGCCGTGCAACTCAAACACGCGCTGCGAGCCGGCCGCCTGGTGCAGACCGTCGATGTTTTGCGTCACCACGGCATCGAGCTTGCCGGCGCGCTCGAGCTCGGCCAGTTTTATGTGGCAGCGGTTGGGCCTGGCCTTCAGAGCGATCATCTTGGTGCGGTAGAAATCGAAGAACTCCGCCGGATGTGTCTCGTAAAAGCTGTGCGAGAGCATGGTCTCGGGCGGATAGGAAAACCGCTGGTGATACAGACCGTCCATGCTGCGGAAATCGGGAATGCCGCTTGCCGTCGAAACGCCCGCGCCGCCAAAGAAGACCACATGGCTATGGGTTTCGAACAGCTCTGCCAGCGCGGCGGAGGCCTGTTTGGGGTCCGATATTGCCTGCGTCATATATGTCCTCCGTCCGTGTCTCCGGGACGGCGGCGTTCGCGCTATCACTCGCGGACTCCGCCCCGCCCTTGTTGCGTTAATCTTAAGTCTGCCAACCCCGTCGAAAGGACACCATGCCTCAGACTTACACGTTCGCCTCGTGGAACGTCAACGGCCTGCGCGCCGTGCTCAAAAAGGACCCGAGCTTTACCCAGATCGCACAGGAACTCGATGTCGACATCCTGGCACTGCAAGAGACCAAGCTCCAGGAAGGCCAGGTCGATATCGACCTACCCGGCTATCACCAAACCTGGAGCTACGCCGAGCGCAAGGGCTACTCAGGCACCGCGGTCTTTAGCCGCCAGGAGCCGCTGCGCGTGCTGCGCGCCGACGCGCTGCTGCCCTACGCCGGCGAAGGCGAGGCTGCCGAGCTCGTTGCCCAAGCCGCGACCGAGGGCCGCGTCTGCGCACTGGAGTTCGATAAGTTTTGGTTTGTCGACGTCTATACGCCCAACGCCCAAAGCGAGCTCGCGCGCATCGACGTGCGCATGGCCTGGGACGACGCCTACCGCGGCTTTTTGGCAGGCCTCGAGCGCGAGACCGGCAAACCCGTGGTAACCTGCGGCGACTTTAACGTGGCGCACGAGGAGATCGACCTTAAGAACCCCAAATCCAACCGCGGCAACGCGGGCTTTTCAGACGAGGAGCGCGGAAAGTTTACCGAGTTGCTCGATGCCGGCTTTACCGACACCTGGCGCGCGGCAAATCCTGACGTCGAGGGCGTATACAGCTGGTGGAGCTACCGTTTTAATGCCCGCAAGAACAATGCCGGCTGGCGCATCGATTACTTCCTGGTGAGCGACGCAATCGCCGCCAACGTACGCGACACCGGCATCCGCGGCGACATCTTTGGCAGCGATCACTGCCCCGTCACCCTCACCCTGGAGTTCTAACCCCAAATGATCCCCTCGGGGACGGAGGAAAACGGATCATTTTTTTCACCTCGCGAGGGAATCCACGCGGCCCACCCGCCACGAAACTGGCCCATTTACTACGTTTAAACCACTACCCTCAACCACAGCGAACAACGCAAAAAGAAAACCGCAGGTAGAAAGCCTGCAGTTTTTCATAAAACGCGGTCATGGCCGGGGGTATCAAGCTAAACGTAGTAGATGGGCCAGTTTTGTGGCAAGCGCCGTCAACTGATTCCCTGGGGGCGTCTGGGGACGGAAGAAAACTGATCGATTTGGCTTTCTGAGGGCCACGATGTCCGCCATATCAGCCAGCCATTTTAAAACTATGCCGGTTTACGGGGCTGAATCGCGAACCCCCAACCATACGCAATTCCGAAATAATAAAACCGCAGGTAAACGGCTTGCTCTATTTCGAAAAAAGCCGGTATGGTCTGCCTGCGCCAATCTAGCCCCGTAAACCGGCATAGTTTTAAAATGGCACTTCGGCAGTATTGATTCCCACCCGGCACAACCAGCCCTACAGTCCGTATTTCACGACAACACGGTTGATGCGACGGCACCAAGGCTTGTACAGGGCGGCCAAGAACACGCAGGTCGCGAGGCCGTGTGTGATATCGAACGGCACCGCCGTGGCAAGACGCGCCACGGCACCTGCCCAGGTAAGCGGTTGCACAAAACCAATAATGTCATATGCGTTGACCACGACGCCATAGAGCAGGCCCGACGCAAAGCCGTACGCCAGAAGCGCTGGCATGCGCACGGTGCCGTCGGCGCGGTCGAACGCACCCGCATGCGCCAGCGCACCGCCAACGTATCCCACGAGCCCCCAGGCATACATTTGCCACGGCGTCCACATGCCCTGCCCAAAAAAGAAATTGCTGGTCAGCGCAGCCAAGGCGCCAACCATAAATCCATTGCGCCGACCCAGCGTCGCCCCCGCGATAATGGCGATAGCGCTCACCGGTTTAAAGTCGGGAATGGGCCCAAACAGAATGCGCCCCGCCGCGGCCAGTGCCGCCAGTACCAGCGTGGGCATAATCTGGCGCAAGCCCGGACGAGACGCCTCGTAACCCGCAAAGAACAGCGCCAGCACCAGCGCCACCACACCCAGCATGGCAAGTGCCGCCTGTTCAATACCGGCCAGTAACGCCGCGGCCATCACCGCCGGCACTGCCAACAACAGCGGGATCTCCAGTTTTGCAAGCAAGCGCGAGAAACGACAGTCCGTCATCCCATCACGCCCTATAGAACACGTTGTCGGCAAAGAAGTCGGCTGGCGACTCCATGCAGGCAATCTCGCCGTCGAACATCATGGCAACGTCGTCGGATACCTGCTCGGCAAAGTCCAAGTCGTGCGTTGCCATGATGACGGTGCCGCCAGCCTGCGCATGCTCGCGCAGGGCCCGGGCGATGATTCGACGGCTCGCCAGATCAAGGCCCTTGGTGGGCTCATCGAGCAGTAGCAGCTCTGGACCAATCAGCAGCAGCTTTGCCAACGCAAGCAGCTGGCGCTGCCCGCCCGAAAGGTCGTACGGATGGCGCGTCTCCAGGCCGCCCAATCCCAGCTGCGCCGCGCGCTCCCGCGCCGCAGCCTCGTCATATCCACAGGTCGAGGCCCATTCCATGAGCTCGTCGCGCACGGTCTCGGCGACCAGCAATGCCTTGGGATTCTGTGGCAACAACGCCGTCGAAGCCGCTCCGCGCGCCATGCGGCCGCGCTGCAACTTGGCAGTCTTCGCCAGCACCGAAAGCATCGTCGACTTGCCGCAGCCGTTGCCGCCCACGACCGCATGCACCGCACCAGCCGAAAACGCCACATCGAGTCCACGCAACACCCAACCGGACGCGCGGTCGTAGCGAAACCAGCCCTCGCGGATAGCCGCCGCACTCGTCGCTGCCCCCTGCGCAGGCTGGCAAGAGTCCAAAGTCAAAAGTCCCTCGCGACCGGCCAAACTCGTCAGGTCGGGCACCTCGCGCACGCGACCGCCCTCAATCCGGTACGCGCACGTCGCGTATTCGAGCATCGGGCGCGGCTGGTGTGTCGCCACGGCCACCGTGCAGCCCAGCTCACGGTTCACGCGAAACAGCGCGTGCAGAAAATTCTTCTCCGCAACCGGATCAAGCTGAGACGTGGGCTCGTCGAGCAGCAGCACGCGCGGGCGCAGTGCCAGGGCGGCAGCCAATGACAGCAACTGCTTGCGCCCGCCCGAAAGCGTGTCGGTATCGCGGTGGAGCCAATCCTCCAGCCCAAAGAAATAGCTGGTCTCGGCCACGCGACGACGCATCTCGTCACGCGCTAGCCCCAAGTTTTCCAGGCCAAACGCCATCTCGTGCCACACGGTCTCGCACACGATCTGGTTCTCGGGGTCCTGAAACACGTAGCCCACGCGCTCCGCGGACGCCCGAACGTCCATGCTGGCAACGGACTCGCCCAGTACGCGCAGCTCGCCGCAGCGCGCACCCTTCGGCGCAATCTCGGGCTTGAGCAGCGAGAGCAGCGTCGACTTACCCGACCCGGTACCGCCAACCAGCAGCGCAAACGCTCCTTGGGGGACGACCCAATCGAGCGCCTCGAGTACCGGAGCCCCAGTACCGGGGTAGGCAAAGCTCAAGCCCCGAACCTCAATCGCCGGCGCATCCGGGCCGCACGCCACACCCGCCGCCGAGCCCTCATCCAACCGAGCCATCAGCCAAACCTCTTCTCATCAATCGCGTGCAACGCACAAGGCAGCACCATCCAGGCAGCGTACACGACATAGCCAAGCCAGGGCGCCGGCACCGAAAGCTGCGGGTAAAACGAATACTGCGTCGTCGCGGTCCACGCTACCGCAACCGCAGCGGCGCCAAACAACGCCAGCCCCACCAGTGCGGCAACATCGCTGCGCCTCAACCGATATCGAGCGTACGTCGTACGGCGCGCCGCGGCGCCCCATCCACGCGAGCGCATAGCGTCGGCGCGCTCCAGCGAGTCTTCCATGCCCCAACCCATCAGCACACTCGATGCCCGCAAGCGCGAACGCACGGGATCAGCCGGTGCGCGCCCCGGAACATCAATCGCATCTTGCACCGCCAGCACCGTGCGGCCGCGGCGCAAAAACTGCGGGATCAGCCGCATGCACATCGAGATCATGAGCGCGATTACCGGCGCGGCGTTGCCCAGCAGCGCGAGCACCTTGTCGTATTCGAGCATCGACGCCGCGGCCTCAAACCACAGCACGCTCGCCACAAACAGCCCGCCCATGCACAGGCCGTACACCATGCTTTCCAAATACACCGCGCGCATGCCGATGCGGAAAAGCTCCGTCGAGCCCGAGGCACTAAACAGCGGATTGACCAACGCGATAATCAAAATCAGTGGCAGCTGCCAGCGAAGCGCGCTCAGCGTGCGGGCAGC
>CABVDE010000041.1 GCA_902496945.1 uncultured Collinsella sp. | reverse complement strand
GAATCCTATACGCCGCACCAATTGAACTTGAAAGCCTCCGGCAACGGGGGCTTTTCTTTTATGCTGCCACCGCATGGATTCGAACCTCGGTCGAGGCGCGGGCGTCAAGAAAACGCGGAGCGTTTTCAGCCCGCGGGCGAGCACGCCGGCAGGCGGGCGAAGCCGGTGCGGATCCGCGCAGCGGATGCGCGGAATCCTATACGCCGCACCAATTGAGATTAAAGCTCCCGGCAACGGGGGCTTTTTTGTTGCTGAGTCGTGTAAGATTTCGAATAGATGCCGCGCTCCGTCCGTGGCCCTTTCTTCAGACGACCGATCAGGGTGATATTTCGTGGCAGAGCGTCCGACATACAAGCTCAGGTTTCTCGATCCCAAAAAGCGCTTTCCGACGATGCCCGAGCAGCCCGCGGGGCGCTCATATGGCGTGGTCTGGAAACTCTTTGGCGAGGATCAGCATGAATCTTGCTATGTTGTCGAATTTGTCGGCAAAAGCCATGTGTCGCTTTTGGGCTATGTAAGCGTTTCGGGTGGGGTGTACAAGGTGGATCGCCCCGTTAGCGAGGCTCCGCTGCCCAGTGATCCCGACATGGAACTGGTCCTTGACGAGTCGGATTCCAGTATTGGTGAGATTGTGGTTCGGGGAGCCAACGGCACAATGCGCGCGTGCGCGCGAACCGTCGGCTCCCCCGAAGGTCCCATGCGCGAACAGTCCGATCACGAGACATGGAATTCGGCCCGCTCCCTTCCTTACGGCGAGTTCATGGCATCGATGTTCCTGCGCTACGTGATATTCGCTGACTCCGAAAATGCCATTGCGAGCACGGCGGACGCCGGCGGACTCGACGAGGGTATGCAACGTGTTGTCGACAAGATCAAGCTTGTAAAGTTGCCCGAGCCGGTCGAATTGTTTTTGGGCTTTAACACGGCACCGCTACCTGACGCTATCGAGACACTGCTCTACCGCGTTGACCATGCCGAGAATCCGAGCGGTATCGAGCGCTATGCCGCCGCCCTTATGAGCGAAATTGACTTGCCCCGCCTGCGCACCATTGCTGCCAAGTCCGAGATGAGCCTGGCTCGCATTGATCGCTCAAAGCTTTTCTATCTCAATTTTGATCGTAGTCTGCTAGACCAGGACGAGATTGACACGCTGCTTGCAATAGAGTGCCGTCTCAACCGCCTTTCCGGCATCCTTGAGCGCATCGGGGCTGGATTGGTCCCCGCGGCCTCGTCGCCGAGCCTTGAGGGCTGTGCGCTCTTTGATTCGTGGCATATCGCTAAGACGACCAACGATGTTCCCCGACTGCTCGATACAACCTCAGGCGACAACCCGTGGGCCAAGCCAGGAACGGTTTCGTGCCAACCGGGCGGCGAGTGGGACGTGCGCACCCGTTTTGCGCGAATCGTTGAGGCACTCAACGTGGTCACGCGGCTCGACTATACCTATCGAGTAAACGTTGCCGAGGGGATTATGCTCGTTCGGTTTGGGCAGTCTGTCGTTGATGCCATGCCGCAACGTGAATACGACGCTCAAAATGACGCCTGGCGCGAGCTGGACGAGGACACGCGCGCGATCTGGGTTGCGGAGCACGATGCGCGCGTGGCGCTCACGCTTGCAGCGGCTTGCTTTGCTGCGGGCGCCTGCATCACGCGTTGCTACGTGCAGATTGCGGCCCCCGATGGCGAGCAGGGTGAGCGCGTTGTCGCAACGTATTCCTTTGGGCGCGCGGCCTATCTGGCCGATTGCGTGCCTGTCGCCAAGGATCTTGAGAGCATGGACATGGACGATATGCCGTGCAAGCGCATGCTTGAGGCATATGAGTCAACCGCTCCGGAGACGATTGAGCCTGCGGAGGTCCATGTCCGCCCGCGCGATGACCATCGTAAGCTGCCACCGGCGCTGCGCGATTTGCTGCTTGCCGACACAGCGGATGAACTGGAGGTCATGGAAGAGGACGGCGACCCGTATGTGACACGCGTCGTTGAGTTGCGTGAGCAGGCAAAAGTCGACCGTACGGGCGCGTTTGAAGGCTTTTCTCGTCTTGTCGAGGAGTTGGAGGCTAAGTGCGCCGTCGCCGAGCTTTTGGCGACAGGTCCGGTTCAAACGCAGTTTTGCGATAACCAGCTGGTGCGCATGGTGCTGCCGGTGTTGGAAGAAGACCGCTCTGTGCGAATCCTTCGTGCGCCCGATGCGCTGTACTTTGCCCAGCACGAGATCTGCAGCTTTTACGCCGATCAAGAGGACTTTGAACGAGCGCTGCCCGAGGTGCGCCATCTTTATGACCTGGCGCGTTCGTCCATGCAATCGCACTTTGCGCTGATCAACGTGCTGGCACGCCTGGAGCGCTTTGACGAGATTATCGAGGTGGCGCGCCACGGCCTGCGCATTGCCAGCGATCGTTCTGCAATCGGCTACCTGTTCTATCGCCTGGCGTTTGCCTATTGGAATTGCGATCAGCTCGAGTTGGCGCTGGCTTGTTATCGTCTGGTGCCGCGCGGTGAGGAATCGGGCAGCAGCGCGCTGGAAGAAATGCAGGGCCTCATGAACGAGATGGGCGTCAGCGAGCCGCCGACGTTCGAGGAAGCGGTCGAAACCATCCGCAAGGCCGGGCTCGAGCTGCCGCCGGTGTCCGCCGTGACGAATCAGCTGGCGGATGCTGCCGTGCAGCTGGTCGACAACGGCTTCTTTTTCCTGGCACGCGGCTGCATCTTCCAAATGTGGCGCACCATGGGCAACGATGAGCTCGGCTCCCTCAACCGCTCGCTGGGGTAGGGGCGGCGCGGTAAGACAGGCTCACGCTCCACATCCCGTTTGTTCAGTATGCTGAACAAATCGGAGGTCCCATGAACCGCGAACTCATAAAGCGTGTGATTTTTGACCAGCACGAGGTTATTCGCAATGCGACGATTGCGCCGCGCCGTTACCACTTGGATCCTCAGGGAAACTATGTCATCACGGGCCTTCGTCGCTCGGGAAAATCAACACTGCTATATAAAGTCGATCGCGATTTGGTTAAAGATGGAGCAGCGTGGAACCAGATAATCTATATCAACTTTGAGGATGAGCGCCTCGCTGAATTTACTGCCGCTGATTTCAACGATATCTTGCTCACCCAAAGCGAACTGAGCGATCAGGAGGGCTATTTTTTCCTTGACGAAGTCCAGAACATCGAGGGCTGGGAAAAATTCGCGCGGCGACTGGCGGATTCTGGCAGACGCGTCTATATAACGGGCAGCAATGCGAAGATGCTAAGCAGCCAGATTGAAACGACACTTGACGGTCGTTACCTGGTCAAACACGTTGCTCCCTACCGATTCGATGAGTATCTAGACGCATTGGGGAAAGGCCGCGACGAGGCGGCTCTGTACTCGACGTCGGGTAGGGGCGCCTTGAGCGCGGCGTTCGATTCTTTCTATACCTACGGCGGATTTCCTGAGTCCCTTCGTTATGAGGCTCCGCGAGAATACGTTGAGAGCGTCTATCAAAAAGTGTTGCTGGGAGATGTCGTTGCGCGCAACAACGTGCGTAACCCTCAGGCCATGCGTGTGCTTGTGAAAAAAGTTGCGGAAACGGTCCACAACGAGACTTCTTTCTCATCCCTGCATGGAATGCTCAAAGGCATTGGATATGGCCTAAGCAAGGCGGCGCTCATTGATTACTTGGGGATGATCCAAGAGGCGTACCTGCTCTTTGCCGTTAAAAACGCGACAGCAAAACTCGTAGAACATGAAGGAAGCCCCAAATACTATTTTTCGGATAATGGTTTGCTCAACCTGTTCTTGGTGAATAAGGAGCCGGTGCTGCTCGAAAACGAAATTGCGGTCGCGATGCATGATGTGTACGGAGACGCGCTTTACTATTTGAAATCTGCAAAGAACAGGATCGATATCAATTTCTACGTGCCCGAGAGGGGACTTGCGGTTCAGGTGGCATATTCGTTGTCGAAAAGCGCTCGGTCGCGCAAAATTGACAACTTGGTAAAGCTTGCCAAGGTTGATGACGCCGTGAACAGGCTTGTTATTGTGACAAAGGAAGATGAGGGGGACATCGATGTTGAGGATGCGCACATTGAGGTTATCCCCGCGTGGAAGTTCATCTTGAGGGATCTCTGCAGCCAGCCGAGCGCGTGATTGGTTCCTACCGGAAACTTGCGGGCTGTTGGGGCTCTCGGGGCGCAGGCCCGCTATGCTCTGCTAAAACTGTTAAACTCTGCTAAAGTTGCTAAACTTTGTTAAAACTAGGCGCACGATCTGGGCAAAGAGCTCGGTGAAGGCGCTGCTGAGCTTTTGACAAAGGCTTCGGCAGGCTATCCCTTTATGGTCCAGCTTGTTTATCTCGATCTGTAACACCTGGACCTGGTTTTGCTCTGTAGATGTTACAGATTGAGATGATTGGCTGAGACCTTTACGGGCAAAAATGTAATCGCTCCAAAATTCCCCTTGCCCATCCTCGACTGTTTGGTTACTATAGAACGGCTGTTACGGAGAGCTGACCGAGAGGCCGAAGGTGCTCGCCTGCTAAGCGAGTATGCCCCAAAAGGGCATCTGGGGTTCGAATCCCCAGCTCTCCGCCAGTAAGACTTTGAAGAAGGGTTCCGAAAGGGACCCTTTTTTAGTTGGACCACGTTAGCTGGGGATTCGAACCTCCAAAAAGAGGCATCCTTTTGGACACCTCCTTTCTGCGAGTGTGTTGTTCCTCGACTTTACACCTCAGGTGCCTTGGCGACGGTCTCGCTTTCTGCCGTGAGCGGGCGGTTGTCGATGCGACGGCCAAGGCGGTCGAGCTTCACGAGTAGCCACTCAATGGGATTCGGACCTGCGCCTTCCTCGTCGGCAACCAGGTCCATGACGGCGATCTTGGTGCCGTCCTGCTTGAGCGTAACGCTGCCCACCTTGTCGCCCACATGCACCGTGCCCGAAAGATCGTCGTAGCTAACCTTTTCGGTCACCTCGCCGGCAAGGGAAAACATGGTCGCTTGCGCCGTAGGATCGGCGAGTGTGGCGTCGATCGTCTTATCCGTCCAGTCGGTTTGGCCAATACGCGCCATAAGCGGGTTGCCATTGGCGGTTTTTTCCTGCGTGTTGGCAATCGCGACCGTCACCTTGTGACCGTAGTACCAATTGGCAAGGGTGGACGTATCGGTAAAGCGCTGGTCGGTGGTGGTGGAGTTCAAAACGACGGTGTAGATTTCATCGCCATCGCGGTTGTAGGCACCCGTAAAGCAATAGCCTGCATCGTCGGTCGTGCCGGTCTTGCCGCCAATGTTGCCATCCTGGCCCAGTAGATAGTTATGTGTATCCATGGAATGCGAATGGTCGGTGCCGTCGGCACCCGTGACCTCGATCCAGGAATCTTCACTCGCTACGACCTCGCGGATCGTGTCGTTTTTCATGGCCTCCTGCATCATCAGCGCCACGTCGTGTGCGGTTGAGTGCATATCGCCAGCCCACTCATCAAAGTCCAGACCATGCGGGTTTTCAAAAAGCGTACCAGTGCAGCCGAGCTTCTTAGCGCGCTCGTTCATTGCCTTCACAAATGTGGCCTCGGCGTCTTTGGTCTTAGGGTCGATCTTCTTGCCCACATATTCAGCGAGCACGATGGCGGCATCGTTGCCCGAGGGAATCATCAGGCCGCGCAGTGCCTGCTCCACGGTAAGCTCGTCGCCTTCGAGCAAGCCGGCGGTCGAATTACCCACGGTGGCCGCGGTGTTGCTTACCGTGACCTTCTCGTCCATCTTGCAATTCTCGACGGTTAGGATTGCGGTCATGACTTTGGTGATCGAGGCGATTTTGACCTGCTCATCGGCGCCGCGGGCATAGTAGACGGTGCCGTCTTTGCCCATGACGAGGGCATCGGTTGCCTCGATATCGGGCAGGTTTTCGGCCGTGATGCCGCGCGCATCGGCGGTTTTGCCGCAAACAATGTCGGTTGTAAGCACTTGGGCGCCGGCGACGGTGGGCACGCCAGCGGCAAGGGCGATAGCGCAGGCAAAGCCGGCGGCGAGCTGGGCTGAGCGCTTTGCAAAAGAGATGAGGGACTGCACGGATTTCGCTTTCGACGGGATGGTCTCTTCTGGCACTAGAGTATATCGTTTGCCGGTGGCGACTGTCATCGCGTGCGTGCATGGCCCACATCCGTGTCCGAACGGGCGCAAGGGTGCTTAAGGCCGACTTAATCACCAACGCTTGTTGTGTGTGACGGGCGTCCCCTCGGGCATAATGGAGCGCGAGAGGAGCACGCATGAACGAGCGCATACTGGTAGTTGATGACGAGAAGGCCATTGCCGACCTAGTTGGCATCTACCTCACAAAAGAAGGCTTTGACGTACATGTTGCCTATAGCGGGGCCGATGCTGCCAAGGTGATCCTGGAACAGGAATTTGATCTGGCGCTGCTGGATGTCATGCTGCCCGATATCGATGGCTTTGAGCTGCTGCGTACGATTCGTTCCAGCCATACCTATCCCGTTATCATGCTGACGGCGCGCGATGCCCAGCAAGACAAGATCGAGGGTCTATCGCTTGGCGCGGACGATTACGTGGTTAAGCCGTTCCGCCCGCTGGAGCTCATCGCGCGCGTGCACGCTCAGCTTCGCCGCTACACCAGCTACGGTAGCCGCGCGCAGGCTGCCGAGTCGCCGACCATCCAGCTCGACGGCCTGGAGATCAACCGCGATGCTCGTTCCGTAACGGTGGACGGTGCGCCGGTGCGCCTCACACCCATCGAGTATTCCATCTTGCTGTATCTGGCCGAGCATCGCGGCAGCGTGGTGGCCGTGGAGGACCTGTTCCGCGCAGTGTGGAACGAGGATTTTCTGCCCGGCTCCAACAATACGGTGATGGTGCACATTCGCCACCTGCGCGAAAAGATCGGCGACGACGCCCAAAAGCCGCGCTTTATCAAAAACGTCTGGGGCGTCGGCTACATAATCGAATAACGCCTTTGATGGTGGGGAAGTGGATATGACAAAAGACGATAGGCAGACATTTGAGGTGCCCGATCGACTCTTTGAATACGTGAGGTCGGTCGTCGACAATCGCGCGCTTGCGACGGTGCTGTTCTTTTTGCTGAGCCTGCTGCTGATCGGCATCGATAACATTGCCGGTATTCTGGCGGTTCTGCTTGTTGGTTTTTTGCTTATCGATCGATTTGAAATCGTGCGCCGTTGCGTGGTGATTGGCGGTGCCGCGTGGGCCATGACGTTGGCAATTGGCGCCATGGCGCTCGGCGGCATTGAAGGGCCGGTGCTGTTCGATGCCAGCTTTGTATTCAACATGCTTGGCTTTGTGCTGGCGCTTGCCGTGTGCGTCCTGTTCTTTTGCGGCCGCGCCCTGTACTGCCAGGGCTGCGAGCAGGGCGAGCAGCATGCCGATCGCGTGCTTGCGACTCGTATCCAGGACCGCCTGATCGATCATCCTGACGCGTGGGACAACATCGACGGCGACTTCCTGGAGGTCGAGGGTGCGCTCAACTGTGTGCGCGACCGCGAGCGCAAAGTCCAGCAAGCTCTGCGTGACGAGTCTCATCGCAAGGACGATTTGGTTACATACTTGGCGCATGACCTTCGCACCCCGCTTGCCAGTGTGGTGGGCTATCTTTCGCTGCTGCAGGAGGCTCCCGATCTGCCGGTTGAGCAGCGTGCACATTTTACTTGCGTGGCGCTTGACAAGGCGCACCGGCTCGACGCGCTCATCGAGGAGTTCTTCGATATCACACGCTTTGACTTCCACGATATCGTGCTCACGCGCGGCTATGTTGATCTGGGGTTGCTGCTGGCTCAGGTGGCTGACGAGTTCTATCCCATCCTCAACGAGCAGCACAAGCAGGCCCAGGTTGATATCTGCGAGGACCTGACGGTGCTCGTGGACGGCGACAAGATGGCCCGCGTGTTCAACAATATCATGAAGAACGCCGTCGCCTACAGCTACGAGGGCTCGACGATTACGCTCGAGGCAACGCGCCAGGACGACGGTGGCGTGCGCGTGCGCTTTATCAACCAGGGCGATCCCATCCCCGCGGCTAAGCTTAAGGTGATCTTTGAGAAATTCTATCGCCTGGACGCGGCACGTGCGACCAATCGCGGCGGAGCTGGACTGGGGCTTGCCATTGCTAAGGAGATCGTTGCGGCGCACGGCGGCACCATCGCGTGCGAGTCGACGCCCGAGCATACTACGTTTACCATTGAGCTGCCCGGCGCATAGCCAACGTGCCCTTACAAACACTTGACAATGCGCTCACGCGCGTATGAGCCGCGATTTTTACTATCGATACTGCTGAATTGATATCGATATGGAGGTATGCGGTATGACGGCTGCTGCGGCTGTGGAGCCCACGGAGCTTGAAGAACTCATGGAAGCGCAGGCCGAGGCCGCGCACGAGCGTGAGGTTGGGGATGCGACCCGCCCCACGGCAGAGGATCTTGCCGCCTCGCCGACGCGCATCGACGTCGAGGGCCTCGACCTGTTCTATGGCGACCATCATGCGCTCAAGGACGTGAATATCAAGATCCGCGACAAGCAGATCACCTCGTTCATCGGGCCTTCGGGCTGCGGAAAGTCCACGTTGCTGCGCTGCTTTAACCGCATGAACGACGGCATCAAGGATTGTCGCATCGAGGGCAAGATTGCGCTCGATGGTCAAGATGTCCTGGGCGATTACGACATCTGCCGTTTGCGCCAGCGCGTGGGCATGGTGTTCCAGCGCCCCAACCCGTTTCCAATGAGCATCTACGATAACGTTGCCTACGGTCCTCGCGGTATGGGTGTGCGCGACCGCGCCGTGCTCGATGAGCTGGTCGAGGACTCCCTGCGTCGCGCTGCCCTGTGGGACGAGGTCAAGGACAAGCTCAAGGAGTCAGGCCTGGGTCTTTCGGGTGGACAGCAGCAGCGCCTGTGCATCGCCCGCGCACTTGCCGTGCAGCCCGACATTCTGCTGATGGACGAGCCGACCTCGGCACTCGACCCTGTGTCGACGTTGGTGGTTGAGCAGCTGGCCTGCGAGCTCAAGGAGACCTGCACGCTAGTGGTCGTGACGCACAACATGCAGCAGGCCGCGCGCATTTCCGACTCGGTTGCTTTCTTCTTGCTGGGCGAGCTGGTGGAGCACGCGCCCACCGCTCAGCTTTTTAAGAATCCTACCGATCCGCGCACGGCAGATTATTTGACGGGTCGTTTTGGCTGATACCGTCTAGTACAGGTGCCTTTAGGGTTAAGATGCGGTCATACCGGCCGCAAAGGGGTTCAACATGATCTATTACGTCGAGGACGATGACAACATCAGGGATTTGACGGTCTACGCGCTGCGCAAGCAGGGAATCGAGGCCGAGGGCTTTTCGTGCGATGGCGAGTTTAAAGCTGCCGTGGCGCGACGGGTGCCCGATGCTGTGCTGCTCGATATCATGCTACCCGACACCGATGGCTTGGCGATTATGCGTCGCCTGCGTGCCGATCGCCTGACGGCGACGGTGCCCATCATGATGCTTACCGCCAAGGACACCGAGCTCGACAAGGTGATGGCGCTCGATGGCGGTGCCGATGACTATCTGACTAAGCCGTTTTCACTCATGGAGCTTGCGAGCCGCTGCCGCGCACTGCTACGTCGCGGCGGCATGGTCAAGCAGGCGAGCGATGTGCTCAGTGTGGGCGACATCGTGCTCTCACCCAGCCATCGCGAGGTGACCGTTGCCGGCGAGCCGCTTAAGCTCACCCTGCGCGAGTTCGACCTGCTCGAGTACCTCATGCGCAAGCCCGGCGTGGTCTTTACCCGCGAATCGTTGCTGCAGAGCGTGTGGGGCTGGGATTTCGACGGCGGTTCGCGCACTGTCGACGTGCACGTGCAGACGCTTCGCCAAAAGCTTGGCGAGCATGCGAGCGCCATCGAGACCGTGCGCGGCGTGGGCTATCGCCTAGCCGAGCCTTCTGCCGGTGATGGTGCCGAACGTGACGACACCGCGGTCACCGCACCGGAGGAGTAGCCCGTGGTCTTCGCCCCCCAGGGAAAACACACACTGTCGCACCGCGTTTTTGCGACGATCTTTGTCTGCGCCATGGCGGTTATCGTGGCGTTTACGGTGCTGGGTGCGTTCTTTGTGCAAAACACCTTGGCGGATGCTACAAGTGCCAACCTTTCGCAAGAAACTGAACTCATTGCTGCCGCCCTCAACGAACAGCAGGAGCCCATCGCATTCTTGCGTAGCCTCGATCGCGAGGACTTGCGCATCACGCTGATTAACAAGGATGGATTGGTTGCCTACGACAACGAGGCGGCGCCCTCCACGCTGCCCAACCACGGCGATCGCCCCGAGGTCATCGAGGCCTTTGAGGGTGGTTCGGGTTCCGCGGAGCGTGCAAGCTCTACGCTCGACGAGATCATGCTGTATCGCGCCGTCGCCCTGGATAACGGTCAAGTTGTCCGCTTGGCGCAGGCCCAGCCTGGCGTTGCGGCGATTTTGCTGTCGATGGTGGCGCCGATGCTGCTTATCGCAGTAGCGGGTGCGGTACTCTCGTTTTTTATGGCGCGCCGCGAGTCCCGTGCCATCATCGCACCGTTGCAAGAGGTGGATTTGGACCACCCACGCCGTAGCTATGAGCACGCCTATGCCGAGATGGTTCCCATGCTTGAGCGTATCGAGTCGCAGCGCCAGGAACTCAAGCGCCAAATGGCGGTGCTAGCGGACAACGACCGTATGCGCCGCGAGTTCACGGCGAATATCACCCATGAGCTCAAGACGCCGCTTACGGCGATTTCGGGCTATGCCGAGCTCATCGCAAACGGCATGGTCGAGGGCGAGGACGACCTGCGCAACTTTGGCGGTCGCATCTATCGTGAGGCGGGCCGCTTGGCAGCGCTTGTCAACGACATCCTTACGTTGTCTAACTTGGACGAGGCCGAGCGTGCAACTGAGGGCGAGGCGGTGCCCATTGGGTCCACGGAGCCCATTGAGCTCTCGCGTGCCATCTGTGCGGTTGAGCAGCGTCTTGAACAGGTCGCCCGTCAGGCGAATGTGACGATAAGTCATGAGACCAAGCCTGTGGTCATCGAAGGCGTGTCGCGCTTGATTGATGAGCTCATCTATAATCTGGCAAGCAACGCCATCCGCTACAATCGACCCGGCGGTACGGTTGCGCTGCAGTGCGGCACCGACGACGAAGGCCATCCGTTCCTCGCGGTTGCCGACACGGGAATCGGTATCGCGCCTGAAGAACAGGGCAAGGTATTTGAGCGGTTCTATCGCGTGGACAAGAGTAGGTCCAAGGCACGCGGCGGAACCGGCCTGGGGCTTGCCATTGTCAAGCATGCGGCCCTGTATCATCACGCCACGCTCGATCTGTCGAGCGAGTTGGGCGTGGGAACCACCATTACGGTGACGTTTCCCATACAGCAGGACGAGCCATTCGCATAGCGATACAACATAGACATTGATGTGGGCGCCGCATCGGACTTTCGGGTGCGGCGTTGTTGCGCAATTTTACGGGCACTCCCGTCATTTTTACAGGAGTGCCTGTTTCTTATGTATAGAGTTTGGTCTCAGTAAGAAGATGCGATAACATACGGACAGTTTTGTCAATCCGAACTGGGGAAATGAAAGGCAAGCTGCATGACCCTTCTCGAACTGTTCCAGCTGCTGAAGAAGCACCTCAAGCTGGTCATCACCCTTCCGGTG
Organism: uncultured Collinsella sp.; assembly: GCA_902496945.1. Lineage (GTDB taxonomy): Bacteria > Actinomycetota > Coriobacteriia > Coriobacteriales > Coriobacteriaceae > Collinsella. Next base: position 4,899 of record CABVDE010000041.1, on the reverse strand, counting down.
GTCTGCGCGATCGCCATGGGCATCGTGTCCTTCGTTGCGATGGACAATACCTATACCGCGACGACGAGCATGTACATTCTAGCCAAGACCGACGATAGCGGTCAGATGAGCTACAACGATCTCTCGGCGAGCCAGATGCTTTCCAACGATATCGCCACGCTGCTGGATAGCGATAGCGTTAAGAGCGGTGCTGCCAATGAGCTGGGCCTTGCTGACCTGGATGACTACAAGGTGTCTGTTTCCTCCGAGACCACCACGCGTGTCATTACGCTTTCGGTTACCGGCACCGATGCCAAGGAGACGGCTGAGGTCGCAAAGGCCATGGCCAGCTCGGTGAGTACGGTCGCTCAGAACGTCGGCGCTGCCCAGAGCATCAACGTTATCGACGAGGCTAAGACCCCCGAAGCCCCCAGCGGCCCCAAGCGCACGCTGTATATTGCCGTCGCGTTCCTCGCCGGTATTTTTATCGCAGTTGCCTATGTCGTTTTGGCAGACATGCTCAATACCCGCATCCGCGGTGCCGAAGAGGCGGAAGAGCTCCTGGGTATTCCCGTTGTTGGCCGAATTCCGGCTATGAAAGGTGGTAAATAGGCATGGCTAAGGCAAAGAACACCGATAAGCTCGTTGTACAGAATGCCGCCAAGACCCTTCTGGCCAACATCCGCTTTGCGAGCGTGGACGACCCCATTCGCACCATCACCGTTACCTCCTCGATTCCCAACGAGGGCAAGTCTACGGTTTCCATTAACCTTGCTCAGGCAATCGCCACGAGCGGCAAGTCCGTGCTCCTGGTCGAGGCAGATATGCGCCGCAGGTCCCTTTCCGATATGCTCGGCGTTCGTTCGCGCGGCGGACTCTATGCGGTCCTGTCCGAGCAGATCTCCATTGATCAGGCAATTGTCGAGACGGGTCAGAAGAACTTCTACTTCCTCGATGCCGAGCCGCACATTCCCAATCCTGCCGACATCATCGTCTCCCATCGCTTTTCCAAGTTGGCCAAGGCGCTGTCTGCTAAGTTCCAGTACGTCATCTTCGATGCTCCTCCGGTTGGCACCTTCATCGATGCTGCCGAGATTGCCAGCCTGACCGACGGTACGCTGTTTGTGGTGCGCGAGGACTTCACCAAGCGCGAAGAGGCGCTCAACGCTATCGCTCAGCTTAAGAAGTCCGAGAAGGTCAAGCTTATCGGTACCGTCATGAATTACTGCGAGACCGAGACCAGCGAATACTACTATTCTTACTACACCAAGGACGGTAAGAAGGTTAAGAAGGGCTCCGGCGATCAGGGCGCTTCCAAAAAGGGCATCTTCACCAACCGAGCAAACGTTTAGCTGATTAAGGCCGACCTATGCGTGACATTCACTGCCATATCTTGCCGGGTGTAGACGACGGCGCTGCCGATCTCGATGAGAGCTTGGCGATGCTCGAGGCTGCCAAGCGGGCCGGTGTAACCAGAATCGTTTGCACTCCTCACTGCCGTGATCCCTATTTTGATTACGACAAGATGTGGGATGCCTTTGAGCTGCTGCGCGATAACGCTGACGGTTTTCCGCTCCAGATGGGCTTCGAGGTCAACCATCGAAAGCTCGTTGAGCTTGGTATCGATGCTGCGGAGCACTTGCATTTCGATGGAACCAATGAGTTCCTGCTCGAGCTTTCGACGCATGCTGATGCGTATGCGTTTAGAGAGTACGAGAACACGATTTACGATTTGCAGTGCCGTGGCTACCAGGTGATCATCGCTCATCCTGAGCGCTATCGTGCGGTTCAAAAGGATGTAAGCGTGGCGGAGCGCCTGGTCGATATGGGCTGTAAGCTGCAGGCTTCGGCGGACTTTATTGCCGGCGGTCGCTTTGGCCGCGAGAAAAAGCCGGCACAGCGCCTGTTCGATCAGAACCTGTACAGCTTTATCGCGAGCGACGCCCATAACGTGGGTCATTACGACTGCCTGGCGAAGGCTCGCGCGAAGTTTAGCGTACGCGGAGCTCATTTTCGCTAAAATCTGTCCCTGACGTTCGCATTGAATGAAAGGGCAGCCATGGATATCCAGCTTAAGACGGGATGCTTTGATGACGCGGCGTTTGTGCGCCGCGTCGTTTTTATGGACGAGCAGGGCTACGAGAATGAGTTCGACGCTATCGACGAGGATCCGAACTGCATTCATGTGACGCTCTATGTAGACGGCGAGCTTGCCGGTTGCTCGCGCGTGTTTCCCGAAGAGCTTGAGCGCGTGGCTGACGCAGAGGCTCCGGTGTCGCCGGCGTGCGACTTGGATGAAGGCGTTGCGGCGGGGGAGACCTATATTATGGGGCGCGTGGCTGTGCTGCCGAGGATGCGCCGTCGCGGTCTGGCGAGCAAGATTGTCGAGGCCAGTGATGCCGCCGCGCGTGATGCCGGCGCCAAGCTTATTAAGCTGCACGCGCAGGAATACGTGCTGCCGCTCTACGCCAAGGCAGGCTACACGCAGATTGCCCCGGTAGACTACGAAGACGAGGGTCAGCCCCATGCCTGGATGGCCAAGCGGGTCGAGGACGGCAGATAGGGATGTTCCTTTCCTGCCGGCAGCCGGGGACACTCCTTGGCACCCGTCGCGCCGGTCGAGCTTAACATACAGTTTTTCGATTCCGTATGTATATATGCGCGCTAATGGGTTATAAAATCTAAGTCTGAACATAGCAGGTCTGCGATGCGGCTCGGGCACCCGGGCCGTTTTTGCGGACAGGGGTAGCGCGAAAGGACTGCACATGCGTCAATTTAAGACCGAGAGCAAAAAACTGCTCGACCTCATGATCAACTCCATCTATACCAATAAGGAAATCTTCCTGCGCGAGCTTATCTCCAACGCGAGCGATGCCGTCGACAAGCTCAACTTTAAGAGCCTGCAGGATCCGAGCGTCAAGCTCGACCAAGGTGACCTGGCCATTCGCGTCTCCTTTGATAAGGACGCCCGCACCATCACGATTTCGGATAACGGCATCGGCATGAACGCTGAGGAGCTCGAGCGCAACCTTGGCACCATCGCTCACTCTGGCTCCGAGGAGTTTAAGACCGAGAACGCCGAGCAACAGGGCTCTGACGTGGACATCATCGGCCAGTTTGGCGTGGGCTTCTACTCGGCCTTTATGGTTGCCAGCCACGTAAAGGTTGTCAGCCGCGCCTACGGTGAGGACACCGCCCATGTGTGGGAGTCCGATGGCCTTGAGGGCTACACCATCGAAGACGGCGAGCGCGCCGAGCACGGCACTGACGTCATCCTGACGCTGCGCGAGAACGAGAAGCTCGACTCCGACGGCGAGGCCGAGACCTACGATCGCTTCCTGACCGAGTGGGGCCTCAAGAGCCTGATTCAGCAGTACAGCAACTATGTGCGCTACCCGATCCAGATGATGGTGTCCAAGAGCCGTCAGAAGCCCAAGCCCGAGGATGCGCCGGACGATTACACGCCCGAGTACGAGGACTATCAGGAGCTCGAGACCGTCAACTCCATGACGCCGATCTGGAAAAAGCGCAGCTCCGATGTCGAGCAGAAGGATTACGACGAGTTCTATAAGTCCACGTTCCACGACTTTGACGATCCGGCGCGCACCATCAGCTTCCATGCCGAGGGTACGCTCGAGTACGATGCCCTGCTGTTTGTGCCAGGTCGTGCTCCGTTCGATCTGTACAGCAAGGACTACGAGAAGGGTCTGGCGCTCTACAGCTCCAACGTGCTGATCATGGAGAAGTGCGACGACCTGCTGCCCGACTACTACAACTTTGTCCGCGGCGTCGTGGATTCCGCCGACGTGACGCTTAACATTTCGCGTGAGACGCTGCAGCAGAACCGTCAGCTCAAGGCCATCGCCAAGCGCGTGGAGAAGAAGATCACTGCCGATCTTGAGGATATGCGCGACAACGACCGCGAGACCTACGAGAAGTTCTTCGAGAACTTTGGCCGCGGCCTTAAGTACGGTATCTACTCGAGCTACGGCATGAAGGCCGACGAGCTTGCCGACCTGCTGCTGTTCTGGTCCGCCAAGGAGCAGAAGATGATTACCTTGGCCGAGTACGCCAAGGGTATGCCCGAGGACCAGAAGGCCATCTACTATGCTGCCGGCGACTCGCGTGAGCGCCTGGCCAAGATGCCCGTGGTGAAGGGCGTGCTCGACCGCGGTTACGACGTGCTGCTTCTGACGCAGGACGTGGACGAGTTCACCTTCCAGGCCATGCGTGAGTACGTTGCTGCCGATATGCCCAAGATCTACGAAGACGATGCAGCTCGCGAGGCTGCCGAAAAGGCCGTGGCCGACGGTGCCGAGCCCGAGGTCGAGGATCGTCATCTGGAGCTCAAGAACGTTGCGACTGGCGATCTTGATCTGGCGACCGAGGACGAGAAGAAGGAGGCCGAGGACGCCACCAAGGAAAACGAGGACCTCTTTAGCGCTATGAAGGAGGCGCTCGGTGACAAGGTCGAGAAAGTTGCCGTCTCCGCGCGCCTGACCGATGCCCCCGCTTGCATCACCACTGAGGGCCCGCTTTCGCTCGAGATGGAGAAGGTGCTCCAGAAGGGACCCGAGGGCGCGCCCGACGGCATGCCCAAGAGCCAGCGCGTGCTCGAGCTCAACGCCAAGCACCCGGTCTTCGCTAAGCTCGTCGCCGCCCAGAAGGCGGGCGACGCCGACAAGATCAAGCAGTACTCTGGCCTGCTCTATGACCAGGCCCTGCTCGTCGAGGGTATTTTGCCCGAGGACCCCGTTGCCTTCGCGGCGGCTGTCTGCGAGCTAATGTAACTTAAGTTACGCGGTTCTACGAACCGCGTAACGGCTCGACGCTGCCCTCAGGTCCGCCGTTCTAACGAACGGCGGACCGGTCGACGCTGCGCGGGCGCCAGAGCGACAACTTGTCATTCAAAGAGGACGG
>CABVDE010000040.1 GCA_902496945.1 uncultured Collinsella sp. | reverse complement strand
GCAAAATCAGAACTGTTGCTTGTCGTTCTTTGATTTCCGCAGCAGCTTTGAAAAATCAAAGCCGCCGTTTCTTTTTATTTTAGAGGAAATCTTAAGTATTTGTTCGATAGAACGGCCCTCGGCGGCTCCTGCTAGACTGGTAGACTCCCAACCGTCCGTCCAGGAGTCACCATGTCGCGCAAGTCCGCCTACAAGCAAGCACTTTCTATCGGCACCGCTGTGGTGCTGGGGTTTGCGCTGTTTACGGGATCGCTCGACGGGGCGCCCAGACTGCTCTCGCCGCAAAGTGATGAACAGGCGGCGGCTCTGGCTGAGAAGCAAGACGAGAGTCCCAGCCGCACCGACGACGAGGCAGACCTGGTTGCCCGACTCGAATCGGGAACGGCAAACTCCACAGACTCCCAAAACAGCCCGAACTCTGGCGACAAGCCACATTCCGCCGCACCCGACACCGGTAATGACGCTTCCGCGGACAGCGCCGCCACCCCCATCGACGAGGTCGAAAACCCCAATCTCGACCGCGCCCGCGGCGTATACCTCAGCAGCATTCCTGACTACGCGGGTAACCCCTATGTTGCCCTGCGAGCCGACAGCACGCACCCGTTGGGCACACCATCATTTACGCTCGATGAATACGAGCACGCCGCCGAAGAGGGCTGCTTTAAGAAGTTCTCCAAGCTCGACGACCTGGGCCGCACCCGCAAAGCGCTCGCCTGCGTGGGCCCCGAATCGCTCGGTCAAGGCAAGCGCGGCGATATCTCGCGTATCCATCCCGCCGGATGGCGCCAGCAGCGCTACGACTTTATTCCGGGCCAGAGCCTCTACAACCGCTGTCACCTCATCGCCTGGTCGCTCTGCGGCGAAAACGCCAACCGCAAGAATCTCCTCACCGGCACGCGTTATCTCAACGAAACGGGCATGCTGCCATTTGAGGAGCAGATTCTCGGCTACATCCGCGAGACGGGCAACCATGTGCTCTACCGTGTCACGCCTATGTACAACGAAGAGGAACTCGTCTGCCGTGGCGTGCGTCTGCAGGCACAATCGGTCGAGGACCACGGCAAGACCCTGTGCTTCCACGTGTACTGCTACAACCTGCAGCCGCATGTGCAGATCGACTACGCTACCGGCCGCAATCAGGCCTCGGGAGACTAGGGCCGGCCAAGCTGCCTCAAAACCTAAAATGAACCGTTTTCCTCCATCCCCCAGGGATCAAAAAGGGCCGCCCTGGATTGCCCAGAGCGGCCCTTGCATCGGCATGTATGTTACAGGTAACGCCCAACGCTACTTGGCACGGCCCTCCTCATAGCGCTCGACCAGCTTGGCCTGAACGTCATAAGGCACCTGCTCATAGCCCGCAGGCTTCATGGTAAAGTCGCCCGTGCCGCGCGTGATGGAGCGCAGACGCGTCGAGTAATCCGTCAGCTCGGCGAGAGGCGCCTGGGCGATGACCACGGTGTCTCCGCGCTCATCGGTCTCCATACCCGTCACGCGACCGCGCGAGGCCGAGATGTCGCCCATCACGGCGCCGGCGTAGCTCTCGGGGATCGTCACCGTGATTTCCTCGATGGGCTCCAGCACCACCGGGTCGGCGTCGGCGCATGCCTTGCGCAGGCCGATGCGAGCCGCCGCGCGGAACGCCATCTCATTGGAGTCGACGCTGTGATACGAGCCGTCGTACACCGCGACGCGTATGCCCGTGAGCGGATAGCCGGCGATAATGCCGTCCTTCATGGTCTCCTGGACGCCCTTATCCACGGCGGGGATGAGCGAGCGCGGAATGCGGCCACCCACGACCTCGTCCAAAAACTCATAGCCGTCACTCGTGCCGTCGGGCCCAATAAGCGGCTCCACGCGCAGCCAGCAGTCGCCGTACTGACCGGCACCACCGGTCTGCTTCTTGTGGCGACCTTGGGCACTCGCCGTGCGGCGAATGGTCTCGCGATACGGAATGCGGATCGGCACGCTCTTAGCGACGACCTTGGTACGGTCCTCCAGACGGTTGAGCAGCACCGAAACCTGTGCCTCGCCCACCGCGGAGATGATGGTCTGACCGGTCTCCTCGTCGCGGTCGATGCTCATGGTCGGATCGGCCTTGCAGGCCTTCTCGATAAACGTGTAGAGCTTCTCCTCGTCGCCACGATTCTCGGCCTCAATGGCGATGCGGTACTGCGAGTTGGGGAACTTAAACGCCGCAGCCTCGACCTTGCCGGTAATCGAGAGCGTATCGCCCGTCTCGGCCGACAGCTTGGGCGCCACGATGATGTCGCCGGCATAGGCATGACCAACCTCGGTCATGTCGCGGCCGCACATCACATACAGGTGAGCCAGACGATCGCTCTTGCGGGTACGCGCGTTGACCAGCTCAAGGCCCGGCTCCAGCGTACCCGTCAGCACCTTGATAAAGCTGATGCGACCCTGCTGCGGATCGGCCAGCGTCTTAAACACAAACGCCACCGGACGGTCGTCGTCGCTCGAGATCTTGAGCGAATCGCCGTCGATAAGCGGCATCTCGCCGTAATCGGTCGGCGCCGGGAAGTACGTAGCGATATCGTCCATCAGCGAGTTGACGCCCTGCTCCTTAATGCAATCGCCCGCAAAGACCGGCACAAAGATGCGCTCGGCGATCGCCTTGGACAACAGGCCCTCAAGCTCTTCCTGCGTCAGCGTCTCCTCGCCTTCGAGGTATTTCATCATCAGCTCGTCGTCGGCCTCGGCCACGAGCTCGCACAGATGGTCGTGAGCCTCCTCGGCCTGGGCACGATATTCCTCGGGGATCTCCGACTCAACGGCCTCAGCGCCGTTGCAGTGGCGTGCCTTCATGCGCACCAGGTCGATGATGCCGTCAAAGTCCTCGCCCTCGCCCCAGGGGAGGGTCACGGCGCCCAGGCGCGTGCCAAAGCGCTCCTGCAACAGCTCCATGGTGGTTCTAAAGCTGGCCTCGGAGCGCGACAGGCGGTTCACAAACACCGCGCGCGCCAGACGCAGGTCCTCGGCCGCATACCAAAGCTTGACAGTCGTAGGCTGTGGGCCGGCCTCAGCATCGACCACGAACAATGCCGTCTCGCAGACGCTCATCGCAGCAAAGGCGTCGCCGATAAAGTCGGGATAGCACGGGGCATCGAGCACGTTGATGCGCGCACCCTTCCAGTCGATCGGCGCAATGGTCGTCGAGATGGAAAACGCACGCTTGACCTCTTCGGGGTCATAGTCGAGCGTAGGCTTGGTGCCGTCGTGGCCGCCCAGGCGGGCGGTCTTGCCGGAAAGGTGGAGCATGGCCTCGGCGAGTGAAGTCTTGCCCACCCCGCCTTGGCCTACGAGCACCACGTTCCTTACATTGCCGGTCTTGGGAGCACCCATGATGACCTCCTTGCAGGGCCGCGCGCAATGCGCGACGCCAACGGGGAGAGTTCGCGGTCGGTGCCGTCCCGGGAGCAGCATGGTCGGCAGCCGAGCCGACTCACCCTCCAAATGTCCTATGCCACCACCCTACCCTCACGGGCGGCTGTCCATGCATACCTTTCGGCGCACGTATGAATACAGGCGGCGAGAGGAAGGGGCGAGCGCGCAAGGCGATTATTGAGTCCCACGGATGCAAATAAAAGCCGCCGCAGACCATAAGACCTGCGGCGGCTTCGCCTCAATCATTAGCTGACTAAATAGCTGAACCTATCCCTCGATACGGCTCAAGAACTCACGGGTACGATGCTCGCGCGGATGGTCGATAACCTGCTCGGCAGGACCCTCCTCGACAATACGGCCGCCGTCCATAAAGACGACGCGGTCGGCGACATCACGCGCAAACTGCATCGCGTGCGTCACGATTACCATCGTCATATTCTGCGCGGCGAGGTCCTTAATAACACGCAGCACCTCGGCCGTCAGCTCGGGGTCGAGCGCCGAAGTCGGCTCGTCAAAGAACAAGATTTCCGGGTCGAGCGCTAGGGCGCGGGCAATACTCACGCGCTGCTGTTGACCGCCCGAAAGCTCACACGGCACTTTATCCTCATTGCCTATAAGCCCCATCTGCGCAATCAGCTCCCGAGCGCGCTCTTCTGCCTGAGCTTTTGGGCGTTTGAGCACGCGGACAGGAGCGTCGATGATGTTTTTCATCACGGTATAGTGCGGGAACAGGTTGTAGTTCTGGAACACCAGGCCAAACCGCGAGCGCGCCTGCTTGGGCACATCGCCCTTCGCATAGACCGCGCCCGAACCCGTATCCGTTGCAACGGCAAGGTCGCCAAACGAGAGCGAGCCGCCATCGAGTGTCTCGAGCAGCGTGGCACAACGCAGCAGCGTAGACTTACCGCCTCCCGAAGGCCCGATAATCGCCACGACCTCGCCACGCTTCACCTCGAGCGAGATATCCTTGAGCACCTCATTGCCACCAAACGCCTTACGAGCGCTTTCGATTTTCATCACTGAATTAGTCATGGTAATAGTCCAGCTTCTTTTCGGCAGCGCCCAGCAGCATCTCGACCACAAAGTTAAAGACCCAGTAGATCAACGCCGCAATCGCAAACGGCACCATGCTCACCTGCGAGGCGACCAGCGCCTTGGCCGTCGAGAACATCTCGCCCACGCCGATGGCGAACGCCAGCGACGTGTCCTTGACCAGTGTGATGATCTCGTTGCCCATCGCCGGCAAAATGCGCTTGGCGACCTGCGGCATCACAATGTACAAAAACGTCTGCATGCGCGAGTAGCCCAGCACCTCGGCAGCCTCGTATTGACCGCGCGGAATGGACTGCAGACCCGAGCGATAGATCTCGGCAAAGTAACCGGCGTAGTTGATGATGAACGCCACGACGCACGCCGTCCATTTGGAATCGGGCGTGAGTGAAATGCCAAACACGTAGTACGGGGCAAAGTAGATGGCAAACATCTGCAGCATGAGCGGCGTGCCGCGCATCACCGAGATATAGATGCGCGCAATCCAGCGAAGCGGCGCGATTTTGCTCATGCGCATAAACGCCACGGGAATTCCCAGCGGAATCGACCCGAGCAGCGTCAACACAAACAGCTGCAAACTGACCAAGAACCCCTGGCCAAGCATCTGCATCATGACTTGGATAGACAACCTAAGCTCTCTTTCGCGACAACAGAACAGCAGGTGTTAATTGAAATAGGCACGGTGCCCAAGATTGCGAGCGACAAGCCCGACGAAGCGTACTTTGGTACGCGAGGAGGATTGGAGCCGCAAGGTTGGGTGCTGTGGCTATTTCAAAACCCAGTTATCGAAGGAGAGACCATAGCTCGCATACTTGTCACACAGGTCCTTGACCGTGCCGTCCTCGTAGAGCGCCTTGAGCGACTCGGTCACGGCGTCGGCCGACTTGGTGTCGCCCTTCTTAAAGCCGACGGCGTAGTGCTCGCTGGACAGCGGCTTGTCGAGCTGCGTATAGGCGTCGGGCTTGGCGGCAAGCTGATACTGAGCGATCGAGAGGTCACAGGCAACGGCATCGACTGCACCACTCTCGAGCTGCATGAAGGCCGTGTTGTACTCGCCGATGGTATCGAGCGTGGCAAACGTCGCAGACAGATCCTTCTGATCGCCCTCGAGCACGTCCTGCGCGGCGGAATCGGTCTGGGTAATCACGGTCTTGCCGGCAAGATCGTCCCAGCTCTTGATACCCGCGTCCTTCTTGACCACCAGTACCTGCTCGTTGAGCATGTACGGCTCGGAGAACGTATAGTCGTCCTCGCGACCCTCCATGGTAAAGCCGTTCCAAATGCAGTTGATGGCGCCCGAGTTGAGCAGCGTGTCCTTGGCATCCCAGTCGATGGCCTCGTACTCAACGTCCCAGCCCTGCTTGTCGGCGACCGCCTTGGCCAGATCGAGATCAAAACCGGTGTACTCGCCGTCGTCGCCCACAAAGCCATACGGAGGATAGGACTTGTCAAAGCCGACGACGAGCTTCTTGGACTCAGCAGCACCCTTCACGTCCTTTGCCGCAGCAGAGCCGGCAGCAGAACCCTTGTCGGCACCGCCACCGCAGCCAACCAGGCCAAGGCCGAGCACCGTAGCAAGCGAACCGGCTAGGCCAACAAACTGACGACGAGACATATCGGTATTCATGGTATTCCCCCTTGATAGCACTTTAGTTAAGTAAAGTAAGTCATGTGACGTTCAGAATCATACACTTTAGCGTGATAGAGCACAAGGTTGGCGCACCCGGAATGCCGGCGGCCGTCGCGGTATTTTATTTGCTGCTCTACAGTCCTGCTCACGACGGAGAGCACATTAAGTGCTCTCCTGTTCGTGCGGAACTCGCGACAAATTAAATACCGCGACGGCCGCCGGCATTCCGGGAGACAACGTGCTCGGAGCCTTAAATAGGCATCCCCTCCAATCGGGCACGTTAAATGCACGGTACAATTACTTTGGACTTTTCTTTTATTTAATAGTGGGGTTAATTCATGGCAGAATCTCGTGCGGAGCGTAGGGCTCGTCGTGCTTTGATCGAGGCGGCTGAGGGGTCGGAGGAGAAAAAAACGCCTAAGAAATCAAAGTCGTCTAAGGATGCGAAAGGCAAGTCGACCAAGAGCAAGGTTAAGGGTAAGCGTTCTGGTACTCGTCAGGGTGAAGGCAAAAAACCTAGGGCCCGCCTTGAGCACTCTCCAAAAGACTCGACCAAGCCTGCTCGTAAGGCTGTGGACCCCAAGTCTCCCTGTTCCATCATGAAAGCTTGCGGTGGGTGTACAGCGCTTAATCGTCCTTATAAGAAGCAGTTGGCAGCTAAGCAGGCTGCTATGGAAGAGCTGTTTGCCGAGATCTGCAAGCGCGAGGGCATTGTTGTCGATCCTATTCGCGGTATGGGTGTCACCTTGGGCGATCCGGGCAAATATCCTGCGCCGCGTGGTTTTCGCCATAAGGCTGCAACTCCCTTTGCTCCCGGCAAGGAGGGCGCTGTCCGTTGCGGCTTCTTTGAGCGCGGCACGCATAAGATCGTCGCCGTGCCCGAGTGCCCTGTGGAGGCGCCGGGCGCCCGTCAGATTCTCAACGGCATCGCGCGTGAGGCCGAGCGCCTGCATATCCCTGCCTTTAACGAAGACAAGCATCTGGGACTGCTTCGCTATGCCGTCGTTCGCTGTGGCTGGCGCACCGACCAGATTATGGTCACCCTCGTGACCGCTCAGCGTGACCTGCCGCATGCGCAGGAGTTCTTTGAGGCTGTCGCCGCGCTCGATCCGCATATCGTCACCGTCGCTCAGAATATCAACGGTCGCCCCGGCAATGCCATCTTGGGCGAGGAGACCCGTATCGTCTATGGCACCGAATGCATGCGTGATCAGCTGCTCGGCTGCGACTTCGACATCTCCCCCACCGCGTTTTATCAGACCAACCCGCAGCAGACCGAACTGCTCTATCAGCTCGCCATTGACGGCATGGACCTGCAGCAGGGTGACGTTCTTATGGATGCCTACTGCGGTAGCGGAACCATCGGCCTCTGCGCAGCCAAAGATGCCCGGGACAAGGGTATCGGCATTATGCTGCTCGGCGTGGAGCGCAACCCTGCCGGCATCGCTGACGCACGTCGTAACGCCGAGCTCAACGGCCTTACTCGCAACGCATGGTTTATGACCGACGACGCAACCGACTACATCCTTGATGCCGCCGACAACAACGAGCGTGTCGACGTCCTTTCCATCGACCCGCCGCGCGCCGGTTCCACCCCCGAGTTCCTCGAAGCCGCCTGCACACTTAAGCCGCGCCGCATCACCTATATCAGCTGCAACCCCGTCACTCAAGAGCGCGACCTGCATCAACTGCTCGATGGCGGCTATCGTCTGCTCAGCATTACGCCGGTTGATATGTTCCCCCATACCGACCATACCGAGACCGTCGCCGTCCTCGAACGCCGTTAATCTACTGACATAAGAAAAGGGGCGGCCCCTCTGGACCGCCCCTTTTTCGTTACAGATTGAGCCTCGCTACATCCTCTTGCGCAGGTCGCACACGCCCGCCGCCGCCATCTCGCGCAGCAGCGTCTCGCGGTCGCGCGTCACGATCAAATCCAGCGGGAAGTGAATCTCGTCGAGCATCTTGCGCGCGTGATCGAGCTTGCCAATGGCCATGCCAATGTGGGCATCGGTCGATACGCCAATGCCCACGCCCAGCTCGGCGCAGCGCTCGGCGATCTTGCGGCATACGGCCCAATGCTCGGTGTCGGCACCGTGCTCAAGGCTATGATTGTTGATCTCGATAATCTTATGTTTGGCCTTGGCCGCCAACAGCACCTCGTCGATATCGAACGGCACGCCCGAGCGCCCCGCGTGCCCCAGCATGAACACCTTGGGATGCTCCAGGGCATTGATATACATCTGGGTCGTCTGGGCGAGCGTCGCGCCTTCGGCAAACTGCGGGTTATGCACGCTTGCCACCAAGTAATCCAAATTGCGCGTCACCAAGTCGAACAGCGAATGCTCACGACTATACGAATCGCCAGCGATATCGAGCGAAACGGGAATGTCTTCGCCAAACAGGCTGCCGTTCAGCGAAACGATATCGGCCTCGGCGCCGCGGAGCAGCAGCACGCCACTCCAAATGCGCGGCCAGATATCCTGATTGATAAAGAACTGGAAGCTGCGCAGGTCATTGGGACAAGGTGTAACCATCGAGCTTAAATGATCGGCAGAACCAAGTACCTGAAGGCCACGCTCGGCCGCCCAATATATATTTTCCTCGATAGTCGAATACGCATGCGCAGAGAACATCGTATGGGTATGGATGTCACAAGAAAGCAGGTAGGGCATCGGGTCTCCTTGTCCAGTGTGGCCGTCGCGCATATTCATTGTACGCATAGCTTTCGGCAGTCGTAAAACCGCTTCATCCCAATCACACAACGGCATAGACAACGGGGTCTGGCTTAAAACCAAACCCCGTTTCACGTAAAACATTGTAAGCAGAGCGCTTTACTTTCGACGATATTCGTCGGCCAGCTGCTTCCAGGCAGGTAACGAATTGACGATGGTCTCGTAGCTCACACAGTAGCCCAGACGGAACCAGCCCGGCATGCCAAAGCTATCCGAAGGCACCGCAAGCAGCTCGTACTTCTTCGCGCGCTCGCAGAAGGCGTTTGCATCGGGCTCCAACGCCTTTACCCACAGGTAGAAGGCACCGTCTGGCTCAACGTAGGTATAGCCGTACTCCGCCAGCGCATCGGTGAGCGCGCAACGATTGCGCGCATAGGTCTCAACATCGCTCGGCTCATCGATACAGTCGATGATCACGCGCTGGAAGAGCGCCGGTGCGCACACAAAGCCCAGCGTACGGGCGGCACCGGCAACGGCGGGCATCAGACGGGCAGCCTGCGGATTGGTATTGGGGACCAAAATCCAGCCCACACGCTCGCCCGGCAGCGAAAGCGACTTGGAATATGAGTAACACACGATGGTGTGCTCGTAGATCGAGGGCACCCAGGGCACCTCGGCGCCATAGACAATCTCACGGTACGGCTCATCCGAGATCAGCATAATCGGGTTCTGAGGATCGCGTGTGGCGTTAACTTCACGCAGGATATTGGCCAGACGCGTTAACGTGTCGCGCGTATACACGGCGCCGGTCGGGTTATTCGGCGAATCGATGATGACCGCCGCAGTCTTATCGGTGATTGCCTTGAGTACGTTGCCCACGCTCAGCTGGAACGTATCCTCGTTAGCGAGCGCCTCGACGCACGTGCAGCCGGCTTTCTCAATCCAAACGCGATACTCCGGGAAGTACGGCGCGATAACAATGACCTCGTCGCCCGGATTGGTGACGGCGTTGAGCGTGCAGGTGAGCGAAGCCGCCGCACCAACCGTCATAAAGACATCCTTGCCCTCGTAGCTCGTGCCAAAGCGACGGTTGAGCGATTCAGCCACGGCGGTACGGCATTGCGGCAGACCCGGTGCAGGCGTGTATCCATGCAACTGATCGCTCGGCAGCTCCAGCGCCTTTTTGATGGACTTCGCCACGGCGGCAGGTGCCGGAACGCTCGGATTGCCCAGCGAGAAATCGAACACGTTTTCCGCACCGATCTGCGCCTTGCGCTCAAGGCCGTAGCTAAAGATCTCGCGGATGATGGAGCTCTCCGCACCGCGAGCATACATAGTTTCATTGATCATCTGCTCCCCTTTCGCATAGGCGGTATTGTACGCTTTAGATGAGCAAAGTACTGCAGCAAAGCCGATGGAAATTAATCGCTCCGATTTTCGCGAATACTCAGTGCACCTTGCCCAAACGCAAAAAGCCTCCGCAGGTTTCCCCGCGGAGGCTCTCGTGGAAAGATTACTCGTCGGCGTCAGTGTCGCCGTCGGCCTTCTTTTCGTCAGCGCTCTCGGCATCGTCGGCATCCTCAGATGCGATGTCGGCATCCTCCTGCATGGCCGCCTGCGCAAAGGCCGCGGCATCTGCGGCCAACTCCTCCTCGCTCATGCGAGGCGCGCGCTTCTTGGTCGGCATACCGGCCGCCTTAGCGTTACGCTCCTCCTTGGCCGCCAGGATATCGCCCTCGCGCTCAAGGTAGGCGTCCCACTCGTTATCGAGCAAGGCGTTCACGGCATCGCCCTCGACGGTCTCGCGCTCAAGCAGTACCTTAGCCATCAGATTGAGCTGATCGCGGCGAGCATCCAGAATCTCGACCGCACGGCGGTGCGCCTCGCGCATGATGCGCTGAACCTCGATGTCGATGCGACGCGCCGTCTCCTCGGAATAATCCTGATGATCGGCGTAGTCGCGGCCCAGGAACACCTGGTGCTGTGCCTCACCGAACACCTGCGTACCCAGCTCTTCGCTCATGCCCAGACGCGTGACCATCTCGCGCGCCATCTTAGTTGCACGCTCAAGGTCATTGCTCGCGCCCGACGTGATGTCGTCGCACATGAGCTCCTCGGCGACGCGACCGCCCAAGAACACGGCGAGCTCGTCGAGCATCTCGTTCTTGGTCTTGAGAAAGTGGTCCTCCTGCGGAAGCTGCAGCGTGTAGCCCAGGGCCTGGCCTCTGCTGACAATCGAGATCTTGTGGACCGGATCGGAGTGCTCCAGGATATGGCCAACCAGGGCGTGACCGCTCTCGTGGTAGGCGATCGTGGTGCGCTCGGCCTCGGTCATCACACGCCCCTTGCGCTGCGGTCCGGCAATCACGCGCTCCATCGATTCCTCGACCTCGTCCATCGAAATCACGGAACGGTGGCGACGAGCGGCCAGGAGTGCAGACTCGTTGAGCAGGTTCGCCAAATCGGCACCGGTAAAGCCAACGGTCATCTGGGCAAGTTTCTCAAACTTAACGTCCTCGTCCATCGGCTTGTTCTCGGCATGCACACGCAAAATCTGCTCGCGGCCCTTTACATCCGGACGGTCGACCGTAACCTGGCGGTCAAAACGACCGGGACGCAGCAGTGCCGGGTCCAGAATGTCGGGGCGGTTGGTAGCGGCAATCAGGATGACCGACTCGCTCTCCTCAAAACCGTCCATCTCGACCAGCAGCTGGTTGAGCGTCTGCTCGCGCTCGTCGTGACCGCCGCCCAGACCGGCTCCGCGCTGACGTCCCACGGCATCAATCTCATCGATAAAGATAATCGACGGGGCCTGGGACTTGGCCTCCTTAAAGAGGTCGCGCACACGGCTGGCGCCGACGCCCACGAACATCTCGACAAAGTCAGAGCCCGAGATGCTAAAGAACGGTACGCCGGCCTCGCCGGCAACGGCCTTGGCCAGCAGCGTCTTACCGGTACCCGGAGGACCCACGAGCAAAACGCCGCGCGGAATCTTGGCGCCCAGCTTGCGGTAGCGGTCCGGATCGCTCAAGAAATCGCGAATCTCTTCGAGCTCCTCGACGGCCTCGTCCACGCCGGCGACGTCCTCGAACTTGACCTTGGGGCGCGTGGCCTCGTTGGTCTTGGCGTTGGTCTTGCCAAACTGCATGTTCTTGTTGTTGGCGCCCATCATCTGGCGCATAAAGTAGAACATGATGGCGATCAGGGCAATCGTCGGCAGCACGCTCATCGCCAAGTCGCCCCAAAAATCGGGGTCGTTGGTGTTGACGATGTACTTGGTGTCGGGGTGCTCAGCCATGAGCTCGGCAAGCGAATCGGAGCCGACATAGGTCGACGAGAAGCTCTTGAGCTCGCTCGTATCGCCCTTGTCCTTGCTCGCCTTCCAGTAATGACCGGTCACGCTGCCGTCCACCACTGTGTAGGTCAGGTCGTCGACACGATCCTGCTTGATGGCGCTGACCATCTCACTCGTCGCGAGCTTAACGGTGTTGCTGGAGCTGACAAAGCCGGAGCCCATATTAAAGAAGGCATAGCCCAGAAGCGCGCAAGCCAAAAGAAAATACAGCCAGCCCGTACGCGTGGGCTTCTTGCCTCCGGGCATCCCCGGGATCTTAGGGTCCCGGGGAGTCTGGGAATTGTTATCGTTACGGTCGTCGGGCATCTTACGAATAAACCTCCGGTTTCAAAATGCCCAGATACGGAAGGTTACGATAGCGCTCGGCATAGTCGAGGCCGTAGCCCACCACAAAGGCATCGGGGCAATGGGTTCCAACATACTTGGGCGTGACGGCCGAGGTACGGTCCTCAACGTCCTTCCACAGGAAGGCGGCGACCTCCAGAGAAGCGGGTTTGCGGCTCTCGAGGTTCTTCATCAGATACTTGAGCGTCAGGCCCGAGTCCAGAATATCCTCGACGATCAGCACGTCGCGACCGCGGATGTCGATATCCAGGTCCTTAATGATACGCACGATGCCGGAGGACTTCACACCGTCGCCATAGCTCGAAACAGCCATGAAATCGATGTTGGTCGGCAGCTCGATCTTGCGCATCAGGTCGCCCATAAAGACCACGGCGCCACGCAGGACCGCAATCAGCACCAGATCCTTACCCGCGTAGTCGCGCGTAATCTCCTCGCCCAGGCGAGAGACGATACCGTCGATATCCTCCTGCGTGAACAGAACCTTCTCGATATCCGGATGTTGAGAAGCCATGACAACCCTTTCTTGTGCTTATCGCCCACACACCGCCGTATGGACGCGAACTACACATTCTAGCAGCGCACGGGGTATATTTACCAGCCCATACGCCATCAGCGCGGGAATACCGTCAACGTCGCACAGAATAGCTGGCGCAAGGCGCTATTCCGCATCGACCACACGCAGCAGATATGCCACGCGCGTTGCAGCCGTGCATTTAAAACGCTCGTCGGCCCGAACGCCCGCGACCCACACCACGGCTCCTCCCGGAGCCGTTCTTACCACGGGCACGCCAGAGCGTTCGGAAACGGGAATGCGCGCCTCGTTCAGCAGGTCGGACACTTTCTTGCTTCGACCACTCATTCCCAGCGGGCACATCACATCCCCCGGCACGGGGCTATCCACCCACAAGCGCGCCGATCGAGCCTCGGAGGGGATCTCCCCGCGCAAGCCGGCTAGCATCCGCTCGCTATCGCGGTCGGCAAAACCCAAGGCCGCCGCGTCCACGATAGCAGCCACCTCTCCGGCAGCCGCAAGCTCGCGGGCGCGGCGCACGATATCGCATCCCGGCTCAACGGCCATCGGCTCGGCCGTCAGCATACGCCCCGCCCCCAACGACAAGCGCCCAGGAATGGAAATCCAGTCGGCAACTAAGCCCTCGCGCGCCGCCGGGGCCTTGAACGCCAACATGCCAAACTCCACGCGCGCATCAATTCCCGCCGGGAGTGTGACCGAACCCGTGCCCGCGGCAATACAGGCGAGCACGCGCTCAACATGCCGCATTTCCGGTCGAGCATCGGGGTCAATGCGCTTAATTGCCAGGCGCACCATGCGCCGCGCAATCACCACCTCTGCCGCGGCAAGACGCCGGGCATCAAGCACCAGCGCACCCGCCGCCTCCTTGCGCAAACAGCTTCGAAACGCCTGCGCCGAAAGCTGAGACAGAAACGCGTCCTCGTCGCCCAGAATCTCGCAGGCGGCGCCAATCGTCTTGCAGACGTTCGCGTTGCGTTGCGCCACCACCGGCATCACCCGGTGGCGCACGTAGTTACGAAGGTACGAAACGTCCTCGTTGCTCTCATCCTCCCGCCATGGCTGACCATGCACCTGCAGATAGCCCACGAGCTCATCATGCGTGAGGTCGAGCAAGGGACGTACCACAATGTTCCGACGGCGTGGAATGCTCGATAGGCCCGCGGGACCCGACCCCTTAATCGCATTCATCAAAAACGTTTCCGCACGGTCGGACGAGGTATGCGCAGTACAGATGCGGGCCGCCGTCCGCGGTGTGCCGGTCTCGGCACAAAGCTCACGAACGTATCTCCGGGCCGCGGCATAGCGTACCTCACGAGCCGCAGCCTCGATATTGCCCGACTCGTCATCAAAAAAGGCATGCTCCACACAGAGCGGCAGACCAAATTGAGTGCACAGGTCGCGCACAAAGGCCTCATCGCCGTCAGACGCCTCGCCACGCAAATGATGATTTACGTGCAGTACGTGCAAACGTTCGCGTGCGATGGGGGCAACGCCGCGCCCGTCCAAGATGTCCAGTTTTGATGTGCACGCCATAAGGAGCAAGGCCGTCGAGTCCGCGCCACCTGATACCATGAGCACCACAGGGGCAGCCGTCTGCCGCGTTGTCAGAGCACGATCATCCGCCCTCGACACAGCATGGTGTCCATAATGCTGTGATACCGTTGGCATTCGCTTCCTCCTTTATTCGTCCGCACCCATTGTATCCTTTGGAATCATATGTCTCGCCTACACCTCCATATCCTCGGCAGCGGCTCAAAAGGCAACTGCGCACTCATCGAGGGACCGCAGGGGCTCATCATGATCGATGATGGCCTGTCCCGCCGCGAGACACTTAAACGCATGGCGGAGCTTGGCCTCTCGGCAGACAACGTCTCGGCTCTTCTCATTACTCATGAACATAGCGATCATATCAAGGGTCTCGATGTCTGGTGCAAGTACTGGCATGGCCCCCTCTTTGCCAGCAGGGACACACTTTCGTGCAAAGAAACCCTCGCACATCTACCGGTAGAGGAATTTGACCCCGGCGACACGCTTTCCATTGCCGACATCCATGTGCAAACCTATTCAACCTCGCACGATGTCATCAATCCCGTCGGCTATCGATTCGACGCTCTCGATGATTCCATTGGCTTTGCCACCGACACCGGAGAGCTATCGAATCAAGCTATAGATATCCTCAAAGACTGTCGAGTTCTCGCGCTCGAAAGCAACCACGATGTGGCCATGCTGCACGAAGGACCGTACCCCCGCTTTCTTCAGGAGCGCATCCTGTCCACAAAGGGGCATCTCTCCAACGATCAAGCTGCCGAAGCCGCACGAGAACTTGTTACCGATCGCACCGAACAGCTCATCGCCATGCACATCAGCCAGGATAATAATCGTCCAAGCCTCACCGTCAAAAGCTATGCCAATGCTCTTGCCGCAACCCTCGATGACGAGCTCGGCAGCTCCGCAACGCTTCTTCAAGGGACACAGAAGCTCTCGATACGTCCTGCAAGTCAGTATCGACCAGCAACCATTCAATAGACCACTCAAGACAGTAAAAAGGGACCGAGAATTATTTCCCGATCCCTTTTAATTTTGGCTCAAATGCGCCCTGTCGGTCAGAAACGTTAGTCGATGGAGATCTTCGTGACGTTCTTCTTCTCAACAATCTTGGGAACCGTAACGGTCAGGATGCCATCAGCATACTTAGCCGAAAGGCCTTCGCTCGAAGCGTCCTTCAGATATACGCCACGTGTCGCGCTGTACGAGCTGAACTCCTTCTGCAGGAAATTCTTGCCCTCGTTCTCTTCGTCTTCCTCGACATTCACGCTAATGGACAGACGGCCCTCATTAAGCTCAACATCGATGTCATCCTTGGCGACACCGGTCAGATAAGCCTTGACCTCATAACCGTCACCCTTATCCTCGACGTCAACAGGGAACGCCTTGGAGGAAATCGAGCTATTCGCCAGATCGGTCATATCATCGAACAGATCGAACAGCGAGCTAGCAGAGGGACGAACACCAAAAACCGAACGATAAGGAACCATGCTTGCCATGACTACCACTCCTTTAAGAGACTGCCGGGCCATCTTCTAGGTGGCTGGGACTTTTTTTGACGCTCTTATATATGCCCATCCTTCTCTTATATATACATTTTGCTATAAAGTTTTTTAAGTCTCTTTCTATAAGCATATCTAAGTCTGTTCGACTAAGGTTTTAGCTAGATTAAGGTTCTTTGAACCTTACTTTAAATTGCACATGCGCCCCCAGCAAAGCAAAACAGGGGGCTTACAATGGGCGCATACACGTTGTTGGCAGCGAGCTAAAGGTCATCATGGACGATCAAAACCAGAACAATATGTTTATGCCGACGCAGGGGGAAGAATCTTCCCCACAGCCGACGAGGTTCCATCGCCCCCACATCTCACAAGAGCCCATTAATGATCCAGAGCCCGAGTATGTAACGAGAAATCGATATCAAACACTCGAGGATGCCCAAACGGGGCACAAGCATATGGGCGTGGCTTCGGGCGATCCTGTATATCTTACAGATTCGCCGTTATCAAAAAACAGCGAAACCAATGACGAGCCAACAAATGCGCACGTAGCTCGAGGGCATAGAGGTCCACGTCCCAAGCAAACCTTGACGCATTCGGCTCGGTATCTCGAAACGCCGAAGCAGGGCAAAGCGATATTTGTCTCGTCAAGCAGGCGCCGCAAGCAACATCGTCTACAGCTTGCGCTCTTGATAATTGCCGTCGTAGCAATTGCGCTGATCATTCGTTTTATTATCTTCAAATAGAAAGAAAAGGCTTTTATAAAGCTCTCAATAGGTTCTGCTTAACATGCCGAACGAAAAAAGGGGGGAGGCCGCGAGGCCTCCCCCTTCTTCATTTCGTATGACGGCTC
>CABVDE010000039.1 GCA_902496945.1 uncultured Collinsella sp. | reverse complement strand
CCCGCCTCGAGCTCGCGCAGGCGCTCGGCGATGCCGGTCTCCACGCGGTCGAGCAGGGCATCGAAGTCCATGCTGCCGTCCTCGCCCGGGAAGCCCTTCTTAAGCCCCGGAATACGACCGTCGCCGCGCTCCTCCTCGAGCAGCTCGGCGCTCGCAGCGCCGCGCAGCGCGGGCTTGCCGCCCTTGGTCGAAAAATAGAGCGCCGCGCGGGTATCCAAATCCAGCGCCCGGCGCATGGCCTGCGCGTAGATGAGCGTCTGGGTATGCGGCGGTAGCCAGCGCGGGTCGTCGATGGGCGCCGCGCCCGATTCCTCGTCGCGCACCGTGGGGTCGGCGAGCTTAAACTCCTCAACACCCGTGCGATGCTTGTAGTCGATCACCACGGCGCGGTTCTCGGCATCCACATCCACGCGGTCGATGCGCCCACCGAGCGGCCAACCGGCATACTCGACCTTGAGTTCATTGAAGGCGAACTCCAGGTAGCGCGGGGCAAAGGGAGCGAGCGCCTCGGACTCGTAGGCGAGCACACCCTCCAACTGCGGCAGAATCTCGGCCACCTGGCGCTCCTCTACCGCAGAGAGCGGCACGAGCGGACCCTCCGTGCCTCGCTTGCCGGCGTGTTCGGCCAACGTCTCGTCAAACACCTCGCGCAGCAGCTCCTGAGCGCACGGCAGATTCTCGGGCGTCACGCGCTCCATGCCCTCCTGAGGCAGGCGGGCATGCAGATGCTCCAGCACGTCGTGGACAAAGTTGCCCTTCTCCATGTTGCCAAAGCCCGCGTCGATGGACTGAGGCTTCACGCGGTACGAGACGAACCAGCACAGCGGGCAGGTGGAGTACGCCTCGATCTGCGAGGCGGACGTTAAGCGCGGCACGAGCGGTGCATCCTCGCCGCCGCGACGACGCAGGACCAGATACGGCACGGCATCGGCACTCAAATGCTGAGGGGCCTCGCAGGTCACGCGTTCACGCTTAAGGCCTTCGCCGGCAGCAGGATCGAAGTCAGCGACGATATCGCCCTCGCCCACGCGCGTGACGTGGACAGCACCCGTCGCCTCGGCATGCGCGCGAAGCTCGGTCCATACGGCCGCGGGGTAGGACTCGCGTGCCTGGCGATCGTGCGTCACGCGGGCAAGTGCAACCGGCCCGCGCGCGGCCTGCATCGCGCGGCCAAAGCGTACGCGCAGCAGGGCTGCAGGCTCCAAAGGCACGCCGGTACGCTCCAAATCCGCCGTCAGCGTGGCAAGCGGGCCCTCCTCGTGAGAGAGCGGGTAGCTATCCAGGTCGACATCGGCAAACAGCACGGCATCGTAGCTGCCGGGACGCAACACCGCCGCATCGGCAAGCGACACGAAGCGCACTTGTGCCCGCGGTATGCGATCGACCTCGTAGGCCCCGTAATCGTAAGCGGCACTTCGCTTGTCCACCTTGGTGCGAACGCCGTCGAGCACGGGCACGGTCGCGGCCTGCGACACGTCGAGCGCGCGGGCATCGTTCATAAGGATGTCGATGGTATGGCGCAGCAAAGCCGTCTCCGCCAGGCGACGAGCCTGACCGTCAAGGCCGCCCAGGGCGCGATCGGGCAGTGCCTCGGCAACGGCAAGCATGGCCTTGAGCGCCGTCACGGGTTTGTCGCGCCACAGCGCCTGGAACACGTCCGAGATCACGCACGGCACGTTCTTAAACCAGTTCTCGTCGCTCGCCGCTTTGCGCGCACCCCTGATCTGGCCCTGCACACTCTGCAGCAAGCTCTTGACGCCCGCAGTAGTCTTGCTGCGCGACAGTCGCATATTCTTGTCGAACGTGCGCGCGCTGGCGGCGTCGGCACCCGAAAGCGGGCTGTAGATCCAGTCGGTAAGCTCCGGAGCGGGCCACCACTCAGTCTTGGAAGCCGCCCCTTCGTCGGCGGCCTTCATACGCTCGATCAGGTTGGTGAGCGCCGTGAACTGCCTGCCCGCAATGGATTGGGAAAACGCCGTGAACTCGGTCGTCTCGGCAGCAACGTGGCGCGCCGCCAAACGGGCGGCAAGTTCACCGAACAGCTGAGGCGCCCGGGCGGACACCACGAGCACGCGCACGGGATCGGCAGGCGATGCGGCATCATCGTGCGGCGCAGCGTCCTCGCACGTTTTTACCAGGCCCTCGATCGCATCCACATAAGCATGAGCACGGGCATGGGGGCCGGCGACCTCTATAAAGGCAGGCTGAGCGACGGACTCAGGGGTAGTCTGGGACGCGGCAGCATCCTCCCCCAGCGGCGCGACCTCAAACAGCACGCCGCGAGCGTCAAAGGCGGCAGTCAGGTCCTCGCGCATCGCAGCCTGCTCACGAGCGAGCAACACGACGACCTCTCCCCCATGGTTCGCCACGGCCGACAACAGCCCAAGCAGGCCATGCGTAAACGATGTGATGCCGCGCACGCACACCGCACGAGCGCAGGCGGGCAGATTATCGGCCAGGACGCTGGCCATCAAATCGGCCGCCTCGCAGGACTCGACCATATCTCGGCGGTCCAAGCCGCTCGCGTAGGCGCGCAAAAGCTCAAACACGCGAGCCTCGGCATCGCTTTTGGGACATGGCCGGTCCGCACCACCGCTGCGGCGCTCGGCGCCCGTCCCCGCCACGCCCGGCAGCACATCGCGGGCCATGCGTGCAAGCATGCGCACCGTGCCCTGGCTGCGCGAAAGCGGCTGCAGGTCGGCATCATCGAGACGCGTAACCATATCCGAAAACAGCATCTGGCGCTGCAGGTTGTCGACGAAGCCGCGGCCGTCGCCCAAAAGCTCCCACAGCGAACGGAGCCATGACGAGGGTGTCTTATAATCAACACCCAACGAAGCGCCGGCAGCCGCAGCATCATGGCGGCACAGGTCGAGCTCGGCAAACGAGGGCGCCAGCAAAACGGCACGCCCGTGGCGGGCAACCAGGTCGGCAAGCAGTACCGCTTCGGCATCGCTCAAATCCGTGCCGGCATTGGTGGTATAGATTCGAACAGGCATGGTCCTCCACTCAAACCGTTCGCAATAATCAATGCATCCATCCTACCCGCCCGAGCGGACAACATGGCACCAAAAAACCGCCCCCGGAGGAGCGGTTCTGTGCAATTCGTTTTTTGCCGTTGGCTTACTCGCCATCCTCCAGCTTGATGAGGATCTTGCGATAGCCGCCGTACTCGCCGTTGAGCGCCTTGGACACACGGCTCACCGTGGTGGACGAAGCGCCGGTACGGGCCTGAACCTCAACATAGGGCTCACCCTCGTCCAGATAACGCGCGACCTGCAAGCGCTGGGAGAGATCGCAAATCTCGCGCGGCGTGCAGATATCGGTCAAAAACGCTTGGACATCCTTCTCGTCATCCAA
Source organism: uncultured Collinsella sp. (assembly GCA_902496945.1). Lineage (GTDB taxonomy): Bacteria > Actinomycetota > Coriobacteriia > Coriobacteriales > Coriobacteriaceae > Collinsella. Next base: position 13,806 of record CABVDE010000039.1, on the reverse strand, counting down.
AAGACTAAATGCGTGGAGTAGCTGCTTGACATCAGGCTTGTCAAACATGTTCTCGATATTCATCGATCACCGCCAAACCCGCCAAAAGGCATCGAAGTTGATACTGACATCGGGCATCGTTTGCCCGTAATATGCAATAGGGCAACGCCTGTGGCTTTTGCCCGTTGCAGTTTAGCACACCACCAAACTAAAGCGACAAGACTCTCTGCCAGCGGCACGTTTTTTAGGACGAACGCCGTTTTGAAACAAAATGCGCACGTAAGCTCCACGAACATCTGAGACAATGGGCGTCCAAACAAGGCGGCGTGCCCGCGCACCTACCCATATCGCAAAGGCAAGGGCCCCTTGCACTTTTCACCACATCCCGCGCAAGAAAGGATCCCCACTATGCGCTTTTTGCTCAACTGGCTTTTGACCTCAATCGCCATCGCGATTGCCACGTTCCTCGTCCCCGGCATCCAGCCCTTCGGCCTTGCCGACGCCTGGGTCTGTTTCGCCTTCGTGGGACTGTTCCTTAACATTGTCGATTCGCTCGTCAAACCGTTCCTCACGGTTATCTCGCTGCCGCTCACCATTATCACGCTGGGTATCTTCCAGCTCGTGGTCAACAGCTTTATGCTCGAGCTTGCCAGCTACCTGTCGGTCAATATTCTGGGTGCGGGCATCTCCATCGCCAGCTTTGGTTCGGCCTTTATGGGCGCGATCCTGGTGTCCATTACCCGCAGTATCCTCGATAGCATTGCAGGCGATTAGCCCAATTGACATAAAGCGCGGGCCGACCCACCACAGGTCGGCCCGCGCCATCACATTTCGTTAGAGCCCTAGATCACGTAATCGTAGCCCTCGTTGGGGGCGACAAGCTGATCGAGCGTCACGCCATCGAGGTAGTCGTTGATGAGCTTGTCCAGGTTCTTCCACACATCGAGCGTGGGGCACTCATCCGATCGCGAGCAGCCCTTGCAGTCGCCATCTAGGCAGGCAACCGGCGCCAAGCTGCCCTCGGTTAGGCGCAGGATCTCGCCCACCGTGTACTGCTCGGGCGGGCGCGTGAGCACATAGCCGCCGCCCTTGCCGCGCATGCCCGAGAGCATATTGGCGCGCACGAGCGTCGCCAGAATATTCTCGAGATATTTCTCGGAAATCCCCTGGCGCGCCGCAATCTCCTTGAGCGGGATGCGACCGGTCGCCTGGTGCTCGGCCAAGTCGACCATAACGCGCAGGGCGTACCTGCCCTTTGTAGAAACTAACATGTATATTGCTGCCTTTCGGTCTTTTAATTCGTAGAAATTCTAGCCGAAAAATTGGTTTTGAAAATACCCATTCCCGTCAAGAAGGTTAATCAACTCGTAATAATCTCCTATTTCCTATTGCATTACTAGGCTTTACTGTCTAGTATGCTTTCCAACAGCTAAGCGAACAACCTATTAGGTTTGTAGGTTTAACTGTCAGACACACCGTAAAACCACACGGTATCCAGCAACTTGAACACTTTGGAGGTTCACCATGAGCAAGGTTTACACGTCCATCGATCAGCTTATCGGCCACACTCCGCTTCTGGAGCTCACCCACTTTGAGGCCGACGAGGACCTCAAGGCCCGCGTGCTCGTCAAGCTCGAGTACTTCAACCCCGCCGGCTCCGTTAAGGACCGCGTCGCCAAGAACATGATCGATGAGGCCGAGAAGGCCGGCAAGCTCGTGCGCGGCGGCGACTACACCATCATCGAGCCCACGAGCGGCAACACCGGCGTCGGCATCGCCTCCGTGGCGGCCGCCCGCGGCTACAGGGTGATCATCACCATGCCCGAGACCATGTCCGTCGAGCGGCGCAAGCTGATGCAGGCGTACGGTGCGCAGCTCGTGCTCACCGACGGCTCCAAGGGCATGAAGGGCGCCATCGCCAAGGCCGAGGAGCTGCAGAAGGAAACCCCCAACAGCATCATCGCCGGTCAGTTTGTGAACCCCGCGAACCCGGCCATCCACAAGGCCACGACCGGACCCGAGATCTGGGACGACACCGACGGCCAGGTCGACATCTTCGTCGCCGGTGTGGGCACCGGCGGCACCGTGACCGGCGTGGGTGAGTTCCTCAAGGAGCAGAACCCCGAGATCAAGGTCGTCGCCGTCGAGCCCGCCACCTCCCCGGTACTCTCCAAGGGCCAGGCCGGCCCGCACAAGATCCAGGGCATCGGCGCCGGCTTTGTGCCCGATGTCCTCGACACCCAGGTCTATGACGAGATCATCCCCGTCGAGAACGAGGACGCCTTTGCCACCGGCCGCGCCGTGGGCCACAAGGAGGGCGTGCTCGTGGGCATTTCGTCCGGCGCCGCCGTGTGGGCCGCACTGCAGCTGGCCAAGCGCCCCGAGAACGAGGGCAAGACCATCGTGGCCCTGCTGGCCGACACCGGCGAGCGCTATCTGTCCACGGCACTCTTCCAGGACTAGTTCCTGTTGCTGAACGGATGAGCCCAAGGCAAGCCGGTCTCCCCTCTCTTCTGGCGGCCTGAGCCCATCTCGTTCGGGTGTCCCACGAAGCACCCGAACTTGCTACAATGTCTGCGGCGCGGAACCAGCCTCCCGCGCCGCTTTTCTTTTTTGGCCGCATGCCACCAAGGAGAACCTCCCCATGCACAACAAGCGCGTGCTCGTCGCCATGAGCGGCGGCGTCGATTCCAGCGTGACCGCGTACCTGCTCAAAAGCCAGGGCTACGAATGCGTTGGCGCCACGATGTGCCTCACCTGCCCCGCACCCGATCCCGTCACGGGCATGAGCAAAGTCGACCGCGACATCGCCGACGCGAAGGCTGTTGCCGAGCGCATCGGCATCCCCCACCACGTGCTCGACCTGCAGCAGACGTTCGACCGTAGCGTGATCGAGCGCTTTGTGACCGCCTACCAGGAGGGACTGACGCCCAACCCCTGTATTATCTGCAACCGTCACATCAAGTTTGGCGCGCTGCTGGACGCTGCGCTGAGCATGGACTGCGACTATATCGCCACGGGCCATTACGCCAAGACGAGCCAGACGCCCGATGGCACGTGGCAGCTGCACCGCGGCGAGGATCCCAAAAAGGACCAGAGCTACTTTTTGTATTCGCTTACGCAAGAGCGCCTCGCGCACACGATTTTTCCGCTGGCGGGCCTTGATAAGGAACGCGACGTGCGCCGCATTGCCGCCGAACAGGGCTTTACCAACGCCAAGAAAGCCGAAAGCGAGGACATCTGCTTTATTCCCGACGGCGACTACGCAGGCTATATCGAGCGCCGCTGCGGACATGCCGCTGCACCGGGCGACATCGTATGGCGCGACGGCAGCGTGGTTGGGCGCCACAACGGCGCGCTGCGCTATACCATCGGCCAGCGCAAGGGCCTGGGCGTCGCGATGGCGCATCCCGTGTATGTGACGGGCGTCGACGCCGCCAACAACACCGTGCATCTGGGCGAGGCCGAGGACCTGACCGCTGCTGCCCTTACGGCCGATGAGTGGATCTGGAGCGCACCGGACGCACGTATGGAGGCGGAACTCGACGCCGGCGGCATTCGCGTAGGTGCCAAGTACCGCTACCGTCAGAAAGACCAGACAGCGACCCTTACGCGCGGCGAAGACGGGCAGATGCTCCTGACCTTCGACGAGCCGCAACGGGCCATCGCCCCCGGCCAGGCCGTCGTTGTCTACCGCGGCGACGTCGTCCTCGGCGGTGGCACGGTGACCGGCGCCATCAAATAACCCCACCCCTTCATTAGTTGCGGTGAAATAGGGACTGTTCAAGCGCTTAAAACCGCTAAACAGTCCCTATTTCACCGCAACTTAGAGAGGACGCCCTCGGTCGGTACTGCTGTACCAGCCGAGGCCGCTGCATCGTTAGCGCTGCACGTAAGCGCGGACGAGCTCATAGGTGTTGCGCACGCCGTCGATGTGGCTGCGCTCGTAGTTGTGGCTTGCGTACACGCCGGGGCCGATCAGACCATGGCGAATGTCGTAGCCGGCCGAGAGCGTGGCCTCGACGTCGGAGCCGTAGTGCGGATACACGTCGATGGCGTAATCGAGCTCCAGCTCGCGCGCGATGTTGGACAGCGTCGTCACCAGGTCGTAGTTGTACGGACCGCCCGAATCCTTGGCGCAAATCGACACCATGCGCTCGGTGCAGCCCAGGTCGTCGCCCACGCAGCCCATGTCAACGCTGATCATCTCGCGCGTATCGGCCGGCACGAAGGCGCCGCCGTGGCCGACCTCCTCGTACACGGTAAAGAGCAGCGACACCTTGCGAGAAAGCGTCACCTCGCCAGCGGCGACAGCACGCGCCAAACCCAGCAGAATCGCCGCAGACAGCTTGTCGTCCAAAAAGCGGCTCTTGATGTAGCCGCTCTCCGTCACCGTGGTACGCGGATCCATGGCGATGATGTCGCCTGTCCGAATACCCAGCTCGAGCACGTCATCCTTGCTGTCGACATTCTCGTCGAGCAGGATCTCCATGTTCTTCTCGATGGTCTTGACCGGCTCATCGGCCACATGCGCCGAAGGCTCGGTGTTGAGGACCACACCTGTGTAGATATTGCCGTCACGCGTGTAGACAGTGCAGTTCTCGCCATCGGCCGTAGACCACTGGTGCCCGCCAAGCGTCGTGGGGCGCAGGCGGCCATTGTCCTTAATGGAACGCACCATGGCGCCAAGCGTGTCAACATGGCTTGCAAGCACCAGCGGCTCGCCCTCGCCACCAAGCTCAACGTGCACGTTGCCCTTATTGGAACGCTCGGGCCCAAACCCCATATCGCGAAGCGTCTCCAGCAGATAATCGGTCGCCGCACGGGTAAAGCCCGTAGGCGAAGCAATCGAGGTAAGCGCCTTCAACTGGTCAGTAATATAGGCGAGCGTAGAATCCATCTGGGACACCATCCACAACTCCAAAGTCAACATCCCGTAATCAGTAAAAGCCCCAACAACGATAACACTACGAACCATCTTTTACTCAGCGAGATGACCCATCGAGCTCTTCCGAACAGTGCCCCTTCCGATTATGTGCCGGGGCGAGACCCCACCCTTCCCCAAGAACACTCCGCAGGACAGAAGGAGGCCCCGCCGCGCAAAGCGCGCAGCGGGGCCTCCGACATGTCCGAGGACGTTCTTGGGGAAGGGTGGGGTCTCGCCCCGTCCCGTCACATTAAGCAGCCGGGCAGATCTTCTTGAAGAGCTCGATGACGTCTTCGAGCGTCGCCTCGCGCGGGTTACCCGGGAAGCAGGCGTCTGCCATGGCGTCCTTGGCCAAAACCTCAATCTCGTCAGCCTTCATGGCCTCGCAGACGTGCGGGATGTTCACGTCGGCAGAGAGCTGCTTAACAGCGGCGATGGCAGCGTCGGCGGCCTCGTCGGTGCTCATGCCCGTGGTGTCAACGCCCATGGCGACGGCGACCTTGGCCAGGCGCTCGGCGCAGACCGGCTTGTTGAACTCCATGGCGATCGGCAGCAGCATGGCGCAAGCGACGCCGTGCGGGGTGTCGTAGTGAGCGGACAGGGTGTGAGCCATGGCATGGTCGATACCCAGGCCAACGTTGGAGAAGCCCATGCCGGCGACATACTGGCCAAGAGCCATGCCCTCGCGGCCGGAGCCGGGCTGGCCGGACTTGGCCTCGGCGACGGCGTCGCGCAGGCTCTCGCTGATCAGCTTAATGGCCTCAAAGTGGAACATGTCGGAAAGCTCCCAGGCACCCAAGGTGGTGTAGCCTTCGATGGCGTGGGTCAGAGCGTCCATACCGGTGGAAGCGGTGAGGCCGGCGGGCATGGAAGCCATCATGTCGGGGTCGACGACGGCGACCTCGGGGGCGTCGTTGGTGTCGACGCACACGAACTTGCGGACCTTCTCGGGGTCGGTGATGACGTAGTTGATGGTCACCTCAGCGGCGGTACCGGCAGTCGTCGGCACGGCGATGGTGAACACGGCGTGGTTCTTGGTGGGAGCAACGCCCTCGAGGCTGCGGACATCAGCGAACTCGGGGTTGTTGATGATGGTGCCGATGGCCTTAGCGGTGTCCATGGAGGAGCCGCCACCGATGGTCACGATAGCGTCAGCCTCGGCGGCCTTGAAGGCCTCGACGCCGTCCTTGACGTTCTGGATGGTGGGGTTGGGCTTAATCTCGGAGTAGAGGCTCCAAGCGATGCCGGCAGCGTCGAGCTCGTCGGTCACCTTAGCGGTAACGCCAAACTTGACCAGGTCGGGGTCGGAGCAGACGAAGATCTTCTTGTAGCCGCGACGCTGGAGCTCAACGGGGATCTCCTTGATGGCGCCGGAACCATGATAAGAGATGGTATTGAGAACGAAACGATTAGCCATTGATAGCCTCCCATCGTGTGCGGGGCACCCATTACGCCCCACGCTATGAGTCCCATCCTAACGCTTTTGAAACGAAAAACACGTGAGAACGTCAAATTAGTTAAAGCGTTTCAACATGATAACGGAGTCCTAACCTTCCCTCCCGACAGCAGCGAAGGCTAGATTATAGGAGCAATCGTCCAAAGAATACGACCAACTCAGTCTATAAATTGTTTCTGTTTTAGCAATATATGATTGACGATACGTTTATATAAGGGTACTTTATAGTAAATCGCATGCATGCAGCAAATAGCATCATTCATTTTGTTGGAAATTGCCCATGCGGCTATTGCAACTGTATGTATTGCGACGTACTGCATAATTCTCCGCACGAAGCAGAAGTCGGTGCCAATTCGATCGAGGCGATGACGCATGATGGCTACTGGTCCTAAACCGAGTGAGACGTCTACAAACGAATATCAAATCTCAATTGAAGGTAATCCTTATCCGCATACCCTAGCTCTCATCAACCCAGCGGGAGACAACCTTAACATCAAAAAGCATGGGTTCACAGGGCCACTAGGACAGTTATTGAGTCTTAAATACACCGTTTACGACGATACAAATGAAGAGCTCTTTACGGTTGTCGACGGTGGTTTTAGCAACATGCCCAGGGTTGCGCTCATCATCGAACACAAGGAAGTTGCGGTGTTCGATTATGGCCTAAACAGACTTGAGATGAAGTGCGTAACGAACATACCGAATTACACAATAAAAGGTAACTTCCTATTTGGAGATTACGATATATTCAGCCAACGGGAAGTGAAGCTATCTTCAGTTATCGTCCTTCAATGTGATAAACAATCGTGCTTTAGCATACAGGTTTTGGATAAAGCCGAATTAGCCGCCGCAATTGGAATACCCACAGCCATTGCCCTTCTGAGGGCTCGGATTGAAGAGCATCTCGAATAAATCGCAAATCGCAGTCCGCAACATTATTCAGGAGCTAGAAGTTTTTCTGACTCCTGTGTGACAAAGGGACAGTCCCTTTGTCACATCCTGCCCTACTTTCGACAGCCCTCTTTCCAAGCCTCGGCCGCAACCTTCCAGCGAAAACGCAAGTCGCGTTCACGGTCGATGAACATGATGGCAAACGCAATAAATAGCAGCACGCTCGCCACCGCAATGGCGTGCAGGCCCATGCGCTCAATACACCAGTTGCCCAACACGGCGCCAAACACAAAGGTAAAGATCACACCAAAGTACAGCAGGCCGTTCTCCAAAAAGCCGCGCTTGTGGGTGATGATGTAGTCGTCAACGTTTTGCAGCGCATTGCGCAGATTGCCGATGCACATGGTCGTGGCAATGCCGTGACCATGAATTTTGCGGAAACTCTCGACCTGCATACCGCAGGCAAACGACGTGAGACAGTTGGCGAGAAGGTTGTATCCGCCGCCGGGGATAAAGCTCACGCCCAGCAAGATGGCCGCTTCGAAGAATACCGTCACCTGGCGCCAGTGGATCACGCTGCCAAACCGCTCGTGCACCAGATCGGCAAGCATAATACCCGCGGCAAACGACACCACGGGGAAGAAATAACGTCCCGCCAGTGCCCAGTTGCCCTCCGAGATGCTCACGCCCACGAGCAGGATGTTGCCCGTCTGCGCGTTGGCGAAAACATGGTCGCGCCCAATGTACGAATAAACGTCCATAAAGCCACCGGCGAGCGCCAGGATGATGCCCAGCTCGATGGACTCCGATATCTGTTTGGCACGCTGCATCGTCGTACATCCTCCTTGTTGACGACCCTCTCGTGCGTTGGCGGAGACATTGCCGCCATTCATACTGTAACCCATTGACAACATGGCGTGCGCGCGAGACGACCCCTTCGACACGGGGATACACAGTCTGGAAACAAACGGCGGGAGAAGCGCCGACACCCGCATCGACGCGCCGATCCGCCAGCTCATGTACTCCACCAGTCTTTTTAGCCCCGTTCCAAAAAGACTGGTTACAATTACGTGCAGCATACAAACACCGGGAGGAATCGTGGCAAAAAAGCCTCAGCACGCTCAGAATAACCAGCGCAGTCAGCAGGGCAAACAGGGCCAGCAGCAAAAGCGCGGCGGTAAGGCGCAGGTCACGGCCGCCCCCGCCACCCGGGCCGCGCACACCCAGGCAGCGCCCTCACGCCCCTGGCGTCCGGGCCGCGATAAGTTCCTACCCGTCAGTCGCGCCGACATGGATGCACGCGGCTGGGACCAGTGCGACTTTGTCTACATCTGCGGCGACGCCTACGTGGACCACCCCAGCTTTGGTATGGCCATCATCAGCCGCGTACTCGACGCTCATGGCTACAAGGTGGGCATCATCTGCCAGCCCGACTGGACCGATCCCGCCAGCATCACCGTGCTCGGCGAGCCGCGCCTGGGCTTTCTCGTCAGTGCCGGCAACATGGACTCCATGGTCAACCACTATTCGGTGACCAAGCACCGCCGCCACACCGACGCCTATACCCCCGGCGGCGAGGAGGGTCACCGCCCCAACCGAGCCGTCACGGTCTACGGAAATCTCATCCGCCAGACGTTTAAGGATGCCCCCATCATTATCGGTGGCATCGAGGCAAGCCTACGTCGCTTGGCCCACTACGATTACTGGCAGGACACGCTCAAGCGCTCGGTACTGCTCGACTCGGGCGCCGACATCCTCATCTACGGCATGGGCGAGCACGCGATCGTCGAGATCGCCGATGCGCTCGACGCGGGACTGCCCGTCGATCAGATTACCTATATCAACGGTACCGTCTACCGCACGAGCTCGCTCGACGAGGTCTACGACTACGACCTGCTGCCCAGCTGGGACGATCTTGCCGCCGACAAGCTCAACTACGCGCGCAGCTTTAACGTGCAGCAGCAGAATATGGACCCCATCACCGGGCATCGCCTGGTAGAGCCCTACCCCAACAGCGTCTATGTGGTGCAGAACCCGCCATCGGCGACGCTCACCACCGACGAGATGGACGAGGTGGCCGAACTCCCCTACGCACGCGATTGGCATCCCGACTACGACGCGGCGGGCGGCGTGCCGGCCTTTGCCGAGATCAAGTTTTCGATCAGCTCCAACCGCGGCTGTTTTGGCGAGTGCTCGTTTTGCGCGCTCACCTTCCACCAGGGCCGCGTGCTGCAGATGCGCAGCCACGATTCGATCATGCGCGAGGCCGAGCTGCTCACGCGCGATCCCGAGTTTAAGGGCTACATCAACGACGTGGGAGGACCGACGGCCAACTTTAGCCGCCCTGCCTGCGACAAGCAGCTCAAGCACGGCGTATGCAAGAACAAGCGCTGCCTGTGGCCGAGCGTGTGTAAGAACATGGTGGTCGACGAGAGCGGCTACACGCAGCTGTTGCGCGACCTGCGCCAGCTGCCGGGCGTCAAAAAGGTCTTCGTGCGTAGCGGCATCCGCTTTGACTACACCATGGCCGATGCCTCGGACGAGTTTTTACGCGAGCTGCTGGAGCACCATGTCTCGGGCCAGCTACGCGTGGCACCCGAGCATGTGAGCGACGCGGTGCTCTCTGTGATGGGCAAGCCGAGCCGAGCCGTCTACGATGCGTTCTGCCGCAAATTTGAGCGCCTGAACCGCGAGTATGGACTCAAGCAGTACGTAGTACCGTATCTGATTTCGAGCCATCCCGGCTCAACCATGAAGGAAGCCGTGGACCTTGCCGAGGCCGTGCGCGACATGGGCTACATGCCCGAACAGGTGCAGGACTTCTACCCCACCCCGTCCACCATGTCGACCTGCATGTACTACACCGGCGTGGATCCGCGCACCATGGAGCCGATCTATGTGGCGCGCGACCCGCACGAGAAGGCCATGCAGCGCGCGCTGATTCAATACCGCAAACCCGAGAACTACAAGCTCGTGCGCGAGGCACTGGAAAAGGCCGGCCGTCGTGACCTGATCGGCTACGCCAAGCATTGCCTGATTCGCCCCGTGCCGCCACGCCCGGGCGAGACGTCTGCTGGCGGCGGGCATGGCACCGGCAAGAAGGGCGGCAGGGCCCACGGTGGTGCCGGCAAGGGCCCCAAGGGCAGCAAGGGGCACGGCGGCATGTCGCGTGCGCAGAACACCGCCGGACGCAACCGTGCGGCCCAGGGACGACAGGGCGCCAACGGAGGCGGACGCCGCAACTAGGGCAGCGGCGCGCTCGCTGCGTCCATCCCACACGCGTGGCGCAGTGAGCGCATTGCCTCAACGAGGATGACGCCAGCGATAGCGACCGTAATTGCCACATCGAACGGCGTGTTCACAAACCAGAGCAACGTCATGAGATACGACCCGGCGTTAAAGGCAAAGTGCAGCAGGATCGTGTAGCGGAGCTTTCCGGTCGTCACGAGCACCCAGCCAAAAATGAGGCCGGCAGCGCCCGCATAGCAGCCCTGCACCCAGTTCATGTGCATAAAACCGAAGATCGCCGCCTGCAGCACGACCGCCGCGGCGATACCCCACGTGCTCGGAGCCGCCCAGGGCACCATGGCGCCGTCCTGCGCACCCGCACGACGCCGGCGCTTCCAAAGTGGGCGGCACTGCGGATTAAACGCTCGGAGCGAAAACTCAAAAATGATACCGCGCACCAGCAGCTCCTCGCAAAACGGAGCGCCAAGCACCGTGGTCAGGACGGCCAGATAGCTCGTGTCGCCCAAGCCTGTTTCCTCGACAAGTTCACTGTAATCGGCCGCCGCCTCGGGCAACAGCGACAGTACAGCGTCGGTCACGTAGCCAACGACCACCTGCAGGGCAAGACCGATCACGATAACGCAGGCGATGCGTTTCCACGCCCCACGCGCTCCCCCGCCAAGCGGACGCTCGCCCTGCCAGCGTGCCATAAACGAGCGCGGCCACAGATAACGCCACCACAGCAGCGCCATCAAAAACGACGCCGTCTGAGCGGCAGCCTGGAACCCTTGGATTTCGAGATTGTCGATCGGATAGCCCGTCAGCACCGACACGGCATCGAGAACAGAAAACAGAACCACGCTCAGGGCTATATCGGCAGCGACAACGCCAAAACAGGCAAGCGCCCAAATCATCGCATTGAGCATGCCAACCTCCTCAAAACCGTTCCCTAGTTCTACCACAACTCAGCAGAGAGCTGATCCCATGGGGACGGAGGAAAACGGATCACTTATTGATGAGAATCGGGCGCAGTGCCAAAGGCCCCGCTGGGCGAAATGTCGAACGGAAAGGTGCCGCAACGATTAAACGCAGCGATAAACATGCGGATGGCGTTGGACGGCGTGGTGCCTACGAGCTGGGTTGCCGCCGCGAAGGCCGCCTTTTCCTCGGGCAAGACCTTCGCGACAACCGGGGTCATGTGTTCTGCCATGGCGCTTCCTTTTTGAAACGACGGTGGTGTGGATAGATGCGGGCCACGCGGCTGGGCGACGGGCTGTGAAGGCAACCCGATTGGCCCGCATCTGGAGTTTGTTTCTACGGCGTTGGTATTACTTTGTATTCTTAAGTATTACCCCCGCAGATAGAATACCATACCCGACCTCATGGGGACGGAGAAATACGGATCATTTTGTTGCTAAGTAGTATTTAGAGCGTGATGATGTCCGAGATATTGAGGGCCCGAGCGTCAGCGGCATCGTGTGTGGCAAGCAGGAGCATGCGGCCGTCGAGCGCCGGCGCCCAGGGCGCGCGATCGCCCACGGCAAGCGCAAGCTCCACTGCAACCCCGCCGTCAGCAGGACCGCACGCACGCCCATAACTGCCCTCGCCTTTTGATTCGCGCACGGCGCGGAAGGGACGCGGCGAACGTCGGCGTATGACGCGCCCAATCTGGGCATCCGACGCATGGCGCCCTATTGTCTTGCATATTTTCGCTTGTGCCATGCATAAAAAGACGGGGACGCCCCTTCCCGTCCCAACGTACCCCCGCTTGGACCGTGCAAAAACCGGAGTTTTCAGCATCGCGGCCCCCACCGGCGGCGCCGCGAATCGGGGACGCCGCGCGACCGGCATCGCTTTGGGGCCCGGTGCGGCGCGAAACGCGCGTTATCGCCGCGCCGGGCCCCGTCCGCCAACCCAAAACGCCCGTCGAGGGATCTCGCGAGCTCAAATAAACGCTTCAGGCGCGTATGCAGCCACCCCGGCTTGCTGAAAACTCCCGAAAATGCACGGCGCGCCCCGGGGGACCCGTGCGTGCCGTGAAAAAACACGCCCGCATCCAGAACAATGCGAGCGTGGAAGCCGGGTGGCGGCAAGGGCGCCAGGCAGCGGGCGGAATCCCGAGTGTGTCCGCCCGGGCACTGCGGCCACCGTGCGTCAGTAGGGAGCTTCACGTTCTCCGTCTATGCCAGAACCCCGCATACGCGAATCTCCAACTAAGCCGATAACCCACATCTCTTGCCGCGACCGCCTCCGTGCTTTTTCGTGAGGGGGCCGGCCCACCTCAAACTGCGCCCACAAAAAGGGCCCCGAGCATAGTCTGCTCGGGGCCCAAACTCGCCTCGCCTTACCGCGCGACGCGTGTGTTACTTGCGCTTGCCGCCGCCGTCACCGGGACGACGGGAGCTGCCGCCGCGCTTGCCGCCGCGGCTGTTGCCATAGCTGCCACGGTTATCGCGACCGCCGGCGCGGCCGCCACGGGAACCGGCCTGGTTGCCGCCACGTCCGCCGCGATAGCCGCCACGGCGCTCCTCGCGGGTGTCGTCGTAGTTACGCCAGTCATCGCGACGATCGCGGCTGGCACGCGGGTCGCGACGATCGCGCGACTCATTCGAACGACCGGCGCCGCCGCGGCCCCCGCGCTCATCAAAGCGCTTGCCGCCACGGGACTCACCGCTGCGGGTGCCACGTTCACCACGGCCCTCACCACCGCGACGCTCATCACGTCCACCGCGCTCGCCATCGCGACCCGAGCCACGCTTGCCGCCGCGCGAGCCACGGCCCTCGTCCTCGCGCTCAACACGGCGACGACCGCCGCGGTCCTCGTCCTCGCGGCGACGGCGATGCGCCTCGCCCTGGAACTGCTTGGCACGGCGCTCGGCACGGTTGCCTCGCGGGACCTGCTCGGCAGCGCCAGCACGCTCCTCGGCAGCCACCTCGCGGGCCACGCTCTCAACAGCCTCGTCCACGCGAGCCTGAACGCCCTCGCGCACGCGGGTCTTGCCGCCGCGCTTGGAACGGCTCGGACGCTCGCCGTCGCCGCGACGCTCGTCGCGACCGCGGTTGGAACGACCGGCCACATCGCCGTAGTCATCGCCGTTGCGCTTGCCGTCGCGACGTGCCTGCTCAAGCTTCTTCTTGCTCTTGGACTTGCCGCGCTTGGTCTTCTTCTTCACCTTAAAGGCCGCAGGGTCGCGCTCGGGATCGACGGCGGGCGGGTTGGGGCCCACATGCAGGTCGCCGGCCTCGTAGATGTCAGCCGTCTTGTCCATGAGCTTCTCGATCTCGTAGAACTCATCCACGTCCTGCTCAGTCACAAACGTAATGG
>CABVDE010000038.1 GCA_902496945.1 uncultured Collinsella sp. | reverse complement strand
AACTGGTGACCTCTTCGTTACCAACGAAGTGCTCTACCGACTGAGCTATACAGGCACTTGACGGGTGGGAGCTATAGGATTCGAACCTATGTAGGCAGAGCCAACGGGTTTACAGCCCGTCCCCATTAACCACTCGGGCAAACTCCCAATCGTTCAAGTATCCGCAGGTTCTTTGGTCTTTTTGACCGCCGCCCCCGCGAACGAAGAAGATAATACGATGCTACCTTGGCGGCTGTCAACGAAAACCTCTAGATACACGGCTCCGGGCGTATCTATATAGCTTTGACCTGTGATTTTGCTGATTTTGGATATGAAGGACGGTGGATTTGTATGTAGCGGTGACATTTCCCGAGGGAACACTTTGGCGTAGTGGAGTGAGCCTGCAGAATATAACTTCGATAACGACTCATTTGCACCTCTATATAGGTCAAGATCGGGCTTCCCAGACAGAAGATTGCTCTTCCCAGACAAAATCAAGCGTGGATTTTCTCCCGTTTGAAATCGAGCGTGGATAATCTCCCACTTTTGGCGTGCCACTGGGTCCAAAGCGGGTGATTATCCACGCTCATTCTCCGGGCGGGAGATTTTCCACTCTCGTACGTCCGGAAATCCACGCTCGATCAGTACAGTTGAACCCAGTCCGGCATTTGTCTCGTTCTGTAACAGCTAGAGAACATTTTCTCTCCTATCTGTTACAGATTGAGACAAACCGAAAATGGGATGAGCGACTATTCCGACAGGGATCGACTTAAAAGAAACGGGCTCTGTCCCATATAGAGACAGAGCCCGAAACTCTCATGGAGCCAGTGACAGGAATCGAACCCGCAACCCACTGATTACAAATCAGTTGCGCTACCGTTGCGCCACACTGGCACACTTGGCACTTTCGCGCGAAGCCAATTAAGAATAAAGGAATTGCGGACGGGGCGCAACAGGCCCTTTGACCGACCACATCTCAAAACTATTCGTCAGAACGAATAGTTTTAATTACAATGGAATAGATAAAACTATTCGTTCAGGCGAAGGGTTTCGCGATGTTGACCACGAAGGAAGCTGCAGAGCTACTCGACATCACCCCGCGCAGGGTGCAGGAGCTCATAAAAAATGGTGCACTGGCCGCCCGCAAGGCCTCTGGCGTATGGCTCATCGACAAAGACAGCGTCGACACGCGGCTCCGATCCGTGACCAAAACGGGGGGACGTCCCCGTCGTGGCCACGGTAAGAGCGAAATCGCGTTCACCCTCATGAACCGCACGCACGAAGTCGCCCAGCTGGTCTACAGCACATCGCGAAAAGACTTTACCCACATCGGTGCCGACGTCGATTACACCCACGCCCCTATTGGAGTACTTGGCCCCAATAGTCCCGTGTCGCTCGACTCTTTCCGCATTTGGTGGCGAGGGCGCGGTATCCCGCTCGAGCGCATTGGGCTTGCATCCCTGTTGGCAGAAGCAGCAGTCGATGTTCCCGACGAACTCGTCCAGCGAAATCTGGGCCTCTCCCTATCCGACCAGTATTGGATTAGACCCCAAGATTCCGGTCTCGCGTGGGAGGATATTAACTTCTTCAATAATGCTTTTGACGACGTCTCTCTGTCCATTGCACCCTTTGCCCCAGAGGGAAAAACGGCTGCCGCCAAGCCCGATAACACGTCGGACGGCAATCTTCAAAAGTACTGGACATGCGAGAACGGGCGCCGAATTCTGCATAAGGCAGGAGCGCACCTAAACCAGGAAACTTATAACGAGCTAGTGGCGACCGCGCTCCACCGTCGCATCCTAAACGCCTGCGATTATGTGCCTTACTCGCTCGAGGGCACGGGTACCTCCGCCCTGAGCATATGCGATGTCTTCTTAACTGATGAAGAAGAATATGTCCCTGCGTTCTATGTAAACCAGTACGCAAATACTGGCGAGCGATTAACCGACTATGAACGATATGTCGAAAACTGCGAGAAGCTCGGGGTAACAGGCGTCAAGGATGCCCTTGACCGCATGATCGTGTGCGATGACATCATCGCCAACTATGACCGTCATTGGCGTAACTTTGGCCTTGTGCGAAACGTCAACTCGCTGGTCTGCAGACCAGCCCCCATCTTCGATTCGGGCTCATCACTCTGGTGCAACATATCACTAGAGGAGCTTAGCGCGGGAGAGCACAGTTTTACCAGTGCACAATTTCATTCAAGCCCCGCGAAACAAATGCTGCTTGTTGAGGATATGAGCTGGTTTGACGGCGACAAACTCGAAGGCTTCGTTGACGAGGCAATCGAGATTCTGTCCAGAAACGACGCGCTCACGGCAAGGCTGCCATATCTAAAAGAGGCGCTTACATGGCGCCTCCGAAGAATGATCGACATCGCTGAATGGAGTTAGCGAGACAGCGTCGCGCCGTCAGCTCCCCTACCTCCCGCGCAGGGCCTTGAGCTTTGCCAGCGCCTCGGGGCTCAGACGGCTGCCCAGGGTCATCTTGATCTGGGGTGCCTCCTCGGCCTCGTGCACGTCGTTGTCGATCTGCTTGAGCTCGTCCACCAGCATGCGGCTCGAGATGCGCGTGACGCCCTTGCCCATGACGACAGCCTGGATCGTGCCATCGCTCGATACCACGGAGCACGCGCGGCCTTCCTCGCGCGCCTGGATGCAGAGCTTTTGCACCACGGTATCGGCCGAAACGCCCGTCGGCGAGAACTCAATGCGCACACCACGTGCCGGCAGGTTAGGGCGCTCGTTGGAGATATTGCCCGCACCGTCGAACACGACCACGGCCTCGTAGCGGCCCTGGGCAAACGCGGCAACGTCGTTGATGAGCGCCGTGCGCGCCATGTCGTGAACGTCGCTAGAATACGGGTCGTCGGAGTGGTCGTACACGAGTTTTTCGTAGCGCGGCGTGCAGTGGATCACGTTGTAGCCGTCGACCACCAGCAGCTCGGGCTTATTGGAGTGCACCGTCGAGACAGGATCGGCGATGGCCTGCGCAAACGCATTGCCGCCCACGCCATAGGTCGCGGCCGAAACGATCGGCTTGGCCGAGCCCTCGCCAAAGCGCTTGGCCTTGGACTTGGCGCGGTTCTTTTTGGACATGCGCTACTCCTCCCCCATGAGCTCGCCAGCGTTGCGGCGCAGCCATTCAAAGCACAGCGCCGTGGTCGCCTGGGCAACATTGAGGCTCTCGGTCATACCGCGCTGGGGAAGCTTGGTCAAAAAGTCGCATTTCCCGAGCACCAGACGCGAGATGCCGTCGCCCTCAGAACCCATAACGAGCGCCACGCGGCCCTCGAAGGGAGCGTCCCAGCAGCTGCCCTCGGCATGCTCGGAGGCACCTCCCACCCAAAAGCCGGCGGCCTTGAGGTCGTCGAGCGCACGAGCGATGTTGGGAACCTGCGCGATGGGCAGATGTATGACGGCACCGGCAGAGGTCTTGTAGCTACCCACGGTGACGCCGGCGGCACGCTTGTTGGCGATGATAACGCCAGCCGCGCCCACAACCTCGGCGGAACGCACGATGGCGCCAAAGTTGCCGTCGTCGGTCACATGGTCAAGCACGACGACGAGCGCCGGACCCTCGCCTGCACGGTCGAGGATGTCGGCAACGTCGGCGTAGGGAAAGTTGCCCACCTCGAGCGCAATGCCCTGGTGTGCGCCGTGGCTCGACAGCGCATCGAGCTGTGCGCGCGGCACGTACTTAATACGGACACCCGCGGCATTGAGGTCATCGACCAGGCGCGACAGAGAGGCATCACGCTCCCCACCCTCGGCGATGAGTGCACACTTGACGGGAAAACCGGTGCGCAGTGCCTCGGCAGCAGCGCGACGACCCTCGATAAACTCACTCTTGGGAGCCTGAACGACGTCGCGATTGCGGTCGTGCTGCGGACGCGCAGCCTGCGCCTGGGTGCGCTCGCGCTGGCCCTTGGGAGCAGCAGCGCGGTCGTTACGGCGAGTCGGACGCGAGCCAGAAGCGGCCTGCTTGCCGCCACGCGGCGCACGCTTGCGATTGTCGGCCATAGGACGACCTCCTTTTAAAACATTTTTCAAACGAGACAAATTGACCGACCACCCGAGGTGCGGCAGATTGCCTTGAAAGAGGAGGGCATAGACCTTGAGGTCATGCCCGACGATTGAAAGGCAAGGTGCCGTGGCTCGGGCGGTCGGTACGGGTTTTCCAAGTGCCCGAGATTGCCGTGAAAGAGGAGCGACGCGTACTTGGGTACGCAAGCGACGGTTTGAACGGAAAGGTCGGGTGTTTGGGAAACCCGCAGGGATTAGAGAGACTTAATGCGGGTGCCCGCGGCAGTATCTTCAATAGTCAAGCCCAGGTCCTTGAGCTGGTCGCGGATGGCGTCTGCCAGGTCCCAGTTCTTGGCGGCACGGGCCTCGGCGCGAGCCTGGAGAATCTTGGCAGCAGCCTCGTCCACATTGTCGCCCGTGTAGGCGACCAGGCCGGCGGCAACACCCAGCAGGCCCAGCGGCAGCTCGACCTTGGGCTCGGGAAGCTCAACGCCAAACGTATCGAGGAGCTCTGCCAGCGTATCGGCGGCGACAAGTGCGGCTGCCTTGTCGGCAGCGTCACCCGCCTGCTCCAGATACTGGTTGCACTCGGTCACAAAGCCAAAGACGGCACCCATGGCACCGGCGGTGTTAAAGTCGTCGTCCATGCACTCCTTAAAGGTGGCACGGGCCTCGACGGCCTTGACAGCAAACGCCTCGGCAGCAGCTTCATCGGCAGCGGCCGTCGCATGGTTCGCGGCCCAGCGCAGGTTCTCGACCGTACCCGCGATACGCGTGAGCGAGTTCTCGGCACCCTCCAGGCGCTCCCAAGAGAAGTCGAGCGGCGAGCGATAGCTCGTCTGCAACATCAGCAAACGCAGGGCCGCGGCAGAGTGCTGCTCGAGCACCTCGGCCAGCGTAAAGAAGTTGCCGAGCGACTTGGACATCTTCTCACCGTCGACCAGCAGCATACCCGTGTGCATCCAGGTGTTGGAGAAACCCTGGTGCCAGGCGCAGGTGGCCTGGGCGCACTCGTTCTCGTGATGCGGGAAGGCCAAATCGGAGCCGCCGCCGTGAATGTCGATCGGGGTGCCCAGGTAGCGGTGCACCATGGCGGCGCACTCGGTGTGCCAACCGGGACGACCCTCGCCCCAGGGGCTCGGCCAGCTGGGCTCACCTGGCTTGGCAGCCTTCCACAGGGCAAAGTCGAGCGGGTCGTTCTTGTCCTCGTTCTCCTCAATGCGGGCGCCCACCATAAGGTCGTCGATGTTGCGGCCCGAGACCTGACCATAGTTGGGATCGCTGCGCACGGCAAAGTACACGTCGCCGTTATCGGCAGCGTAGGCGTTGCCCTGCTCGATGAGCGTCTTGATCATGGTGATCATGGGGCCGATCTCCTTGGTGGCGCGGGGGCGCACATCGGGATCGAGCACGTTAGCGGCACGCATGACGCCGATGAACTTATCGGAAAACTCCGTCGCGACCTCGGCGGCCGTACGGCCCTGCTCGTTGGCGCGCTTGATGATCTTGTCGTCGACATCGGTGAGGTTCTGGGCGAACGTGACCTCGTAGCCGCTCGCAATGAGCCAGCGACGAATCACATCAAAGCTAATGAACGTGCGGGCGTTACCGATGTGGATGTTGTCGTAGACCGTGGGGCCGCACACATACATGCGGACCTTGCCGGACTCGATGGGCTGGAACTCTTCCTTTTTATGGGTAGCGCTGTTGTAGATACGCATTCGTTACTCCTTAACGGTTTTCTGTAGCAGGCAGACGGCCCAGGCGCCAATCCCCTCGCTCTGGCCTTCCCAACCGAGCTTTTCGGTCGTGGTGGCGGCGACGCCCACGTTTTCGACGTCAACGCCCAGGGCATGGGCCAGGTTGGCACGCATGGCATCGCGGTGCGGGGTGATCTTGGGCTGCTGGCAGGCGATGGTGCAGTCGGCATCGACAAACTCAAAGCCCAGCTCGCGCGCATAGTCCATCACGCGAGCGAGCAGCACCATCGAGTCGGCGCCCTCATAGGCGGGATCGGTATCGGGGAATAGCTTACCAATGTCTCCTCCGCGGCAAGCGCCCAGGATGGCGTCGGCCAGCGCGTGTGCGAGCACATCGGCATCCGAGTGCCCCAGCAGGCCGCGCTCGTAGGGAATGTCGACCCCGCCGATGATACATCGACGCCCCTCCACCAGACGGTGGACGTCGTAGCCGTGGCCAATGCGCAGGTTACCGAACATGGGGAAGGTCCTCTCCCTCGGCCATGCGGCCGAGCAGAATCGCAGTTACGGGACGCAGGTCCTCGGGCACCGTCACCTTAAGGTTGTCGCGCGGGCTCTGGACACAGCGGACGCGTCCGCCCATGCGCTCGACCAGCGATGAATCGTCGGTACCGATAAAGCCCTCGGCGATAGCGGCGGCGTGAGCGCGCTTCATGGCGTCGACGCTAAAGATCTGCGGCGTCTGCGCGGCCCAATAGAGCTCGCGCGGCGGCGTCTCGACGATATTGTCGCCGTCGACGATCTTGAGCGTGTCGATTGCGGGCTGGCCGCACACGACACCGTCGAGGGCGCGGTCGCCCACAAGTACGTCGATAGCATGGTCGATAGCCTCGGTCGTGATGAGCGGACGGGCGCCGTCGTGGATGGCAACATATTCGAAACCCGCCGGCACCGCGTGCACGCCGGCGCGGGTGGAATCCTGACGAGTATCGCCGGCATCGGCAAAGCTGATGGGCGTGTCATAGTCAAACGGGTTGATGGCCAGGCGGCGCATCTCGGCACGACGCTCGGCAGGGCAAACCACCACAATGTGGCCCACCTTGTCGCTACGGTCGAACGCGCGAATGGACCAGCTCATGAGCGGACGACCCGCAACGTTGACGAGTTGCTTGCCGCCAGGGTTGCCAAAGCGCTGGCCGCTGCCACCGGCAACGACCACGGCGCACACGGGCGCCATTATGCGTTCCCCTGTTTGGTGCCCTTCATGCGGTACAGGGAGTCCGCAAGAATGGCAGGGTTGTTGACGCCAAAGTCGCCCAGACGCTCCGGGTCCTCGCTGATGTCGTCCATGAGCTCCTGCAGTGAGCCGTACTCGTCGACGATCTTCTCGGCCACGCCGTCACGAACGACGGACACGCGCGAAAGCGTGCGCAGGCCCAGCGGCGTCATGACGGAATCCTCGTCCAGGTCGTCGTAACCCAGAACCGCCGCCACGTGCTGCGGGTCGGACAAATCCTTAGGCGTCATGCGGCTGAGCTCGGCGCGAATCTTCTCGGCGTTGGCCTCAGAGGAATCGCTTGCGTAGTCGCGAATCATCAGGTCGTATTCGGTATCCATGCTGGAGCCCGCGAGCTGCTCGAGCTGCATCTGCACGAGTTTGCCCTGGTTGCCCAGCTTGACGATACAATCCTTAAGCTCGGTCTTTGCCTGCTGCATGATCTCGAAGCTCGAGAAAATGCCGGTGATGTCGGCGAGCGTGACGTAGTCGTCGAGCTCGAGGGCCGTCAGGCGCAGCAGGGAGCGATCGAGCGACTGGCGGGTGGTCTGGAGCGTGGCGACGAGCTGGTTGACCGAGCTCATGATGGTGGTGACGGGCTGGATCTCGTAGCTCTTGCCGTGGACGTACACGTTGACGACGGCACGACGGGCCGAGACCGAGATTACGATGGCGTCGGTGAGCACCGACATGCGAGCAGCGGTGCGGTGACGCATGCCCGTCTCGCTCGTGGCGAGCGAGGGGTCAGGGTTGAGGTGAAAGTTGGCGCGCAGAATCTGGGTGAGGTCGCCGTCGATGACGATGGCGCCGTCCATCTTGGAAAGCTCGAACAGGCGGTTCGAGGTGAACGAAATGTTGAGCGGGAAGCCGTCGTTGCCGGCAGCGAGCACGTTTTCGGTGTCGCCGACGCAGATAAGGGCGCCCAGGTGACCGGCGATGATCATGTCGAGGGCGGTGCGGATCGGCTGGCCAGGTGCCGTCAGGCGAATGGCCTGCTCCATACGCTTTTGCAGCTCGTTCTTATCCAAGGCATCGCTCCCATCGCATACGCTCCATAAACGTCAATAAGTTTCTCACGGTTTGCCCCTGTGGCGCCCGCAAAATCCGATGCTTACAGAATGAGCGAACACATCTGGGGCAGTTAATTTGGGACCGGGCTGTTTTAGCTACCCCTTAGCCGTCGACGAGTTGGGTAGCTAAAACAGCCCCGTCCCAAATTAACTGCTTATGTGGTAGCATCGGAATTCACATAAATGAGGGAGTAGTCGCGTGACCGGGTTCGCCTCCGGTGGCGCGGCAAGTCAACATACTGGCCGAAACGGTCTGGCTTGCCTTAATGAACGAGACTCGTGGCTGTGCGCGCAATGCGTACACCACGGGTCTTTTTTGTTGCTCCCCCACCAGAAGTACGCGCGGGTTCGCCCGCAGAGAGGGAGCCAGACTATGGGACTCGCAGAGCTTGTGTTGCTCGCCATCGGCCTTTCGATGGACGCCTTTGCCGTATCTATCTGCAAGGGCCTTGGCATGAAAAAGATCAACCTTAAGGTCGCTGTGGTGCTCGGCTTGTTCTTTGGCGGCTTTCAGGCCGGCATGCCCGTAATCGGCTGGGCGCTCGGTAGCCAATTCTTAGGCATCATCGGTCCCATCGACCACTGGATCGCCTTTATCTTGCTCGCCTTTATCGGCGGCAAGATGCTGTGGGAGGCATTTACTGAGGACGAGGACGAAGGCGACGGCAAGGATGCCGAGAAGATAGACCTGGGAGAATACCTGATCCTCGCCATCGCCACCTCAATCGATGCCCTAGCCGTAGGCATCTCGTTTGCCGCGCTTTCGGTCGACATTGTCCCCGCCGTATCGCTCATCGGCATCACGACCTTTGTCTTCTCCGTTGCGGGCGTGGCAATTGGCCACACCTTTGGCGCGCGCTACGAAAAGCCCGCCGCCATCGTGGGCGGCGTCGTGCTCATCCTCATCGGCCTCAAAATCCTGCTTGAGCACCTGGGGATTTTGGTGCTGTAACGCCCAAACCCAATAGCTCAAAACTCAACGCCAGCACAAGGTCTCATGCAGAATTTTGCATGAGACCTTTTCGTGCAGACTTTTGCATGTCATACTGATATGCAAAAATCTGCACGTTTGGAGATCGCCATGGATACCCTTCCCATCACCACACCGCGCCAAGCTGGCATCTACGTGCGCCAGGCGCGCGAGGCGCAGGAGCTCACCCGTGCCGCCCTCGCCAAAAAAGCCGGTGTTTCGGAGCGTCTGCTCGCATCGCTCGAGCTAGGAGATGCCACCGGCATTCGGCTCGACAAGCTGATGGCCATCTTTAACGCGCTCAGCTTAGGACTCTTTGTTCAGAGCGATAACGACTCCATCACATCGTCCGCCGAACGACCAACGACGGTAGCAGACCTCCTTATCGCGAATTCGAATGCCTTGCCAAAGCCAAGCGCAGGCAGACGACCCCCTCGACAAGGAACGCCATCTTCCTACGGTGCCTTGCTGGCCCAAATTGCAGCCGAGCAAGGCCTTTCCGGCACTTCAGACCTCTCCTTTGGCTGCAAGGTTGTGAAATAAATGGCGGAGATAGAGCTTGCGGCCCTCATTTGTGGCGAAACCGCCGGCACACTCCGGCAAGACGAGCATGGACTCTGCAGCTTTACATATGCCCCAACCTATTGCGGAGCACCGCTATCGCTAACAATGCCGCTTTCCAATCGCACGTATGGCCACAACATCGTCCGCCCATTCCTATTTGGCCTTCTGCCCGACAGTCAAGAGCAGCGTCGCGCTATTGCTACTGAGTATGACGTTGCATCCAACAACCCCGTCGCCCTCTTGTGTCATATCGGTCTTGACTGCGCGGGCGCTGTTCAGTTTTGTCAAACCGATCAACTAGATGCCACCCGCGGCAGGGTCTCGGAATACCGCCCGCTTACCAATTCTCAAATCGCCCGCAAGCTCAAAGCAATTCGCGATGACGAACGTGCGACATGGATGGGTTCCAACGAAAGCTGGTCCCTGGGCGGCAACCAAGGCAAATTTGCACTAGCTTGGCATGGTGACCAATGGTGCGAATGTCTAGGATCATCCCCCACTACCCATATCTTCAAAAATGGTGTTGTTGGGTTCAAACATCAGGCCTTAAACGAATTCGTCTGCATGAAAACGGCTCAGCGTGTTGGCATTCCGACTGCCAACGTCTCCTATTGCACATTTGAAGACGAAGCCGCGCTCGTCGTTGAACGCTACGACAGAACGGTCACTGCCAGCGGAAGTATCGAAAGGCTGCATCAGGAAGACTTTTGCCAGGCGCTCGGTGTATTGCCAAGCCAAAAATACACTGCCGATGGAGGGCCAACAACGCGAGACATTCAAGAACGACTGATTAACACGGTCCCCCACCACATGAACCTTGTGCTCTTTACCTATATGTTGTTCTATAACGCCATTATCGGAGCGCCTGATGCGCACGCCAAAAATTACTCGCTCATCCTTGGCAAAGGCACAAACGCGGCGCTCGCACCCATGTATGACGTCGCGTCGGGCTTGGCGTACGAACGCATGCGGCGCCGGGCGCGCCTTGCTATGAGCGTTGGTGGCGAGAATCGCGTGGGGCGCATCGGCCCCAATGCCATCCGCCGCTATCACGGCATGGGCGACCCCGCGTTGGAAGCGGCGCTCACCGATGCCGGGCTGACCGAGAAATTCTGCTTTGCAACCATGATGGACCTCGCCTACGAGGTACCCATTTGCATGGAAGAGGTCATGGACGAATACGCCGACCTGCCCGGCATGGCGGACCTGCGCGAGCATATGCTCGGCCCCGTCCGCGAAAACTGCCAGCGCACCCTCGGCCTCATCAGGGCAGATATGGACTAGGTGTCCGTAATTTCGCAATTATCAAACAAAAGAGAGGGGGCACCCGTCGCAAAAGACTGGGTGCCCCCTCTCGTAATGTCATTTGCAATCCGCTAGCACGTGGCTCGGACTGCTGTTGGCGCAACCTTTACGCAGCGAGGCGCTTGAGGACGTCGATGAGCAGCTCGTAGAAGCGCTCGGAAGAGGCGAGCTCCATGCTCTCGTCCGGGGTGTGAACGTCGGAGAGCGTCGGGCCCACGGCGATGGCGTCCAGGCCGTGCAGGGCCTCGGCAAACAGACCGCACTCAAGGCCGGCGTGAATGGACTCAATGCGCAGCTCGGAACCAAAAAGCTCACGATAGCTCTCGACAAAGATATCGCGGATCGGCGAATGCTCAGCATAGCTCCAGCCGGGATACTCGAACTCAAACTTGGCGTCGAAGCCCAGGACATCGGCGAGCGTCTGCAGGCGATCCTTGAACTCGTTCTGCAGCGAAGTAATCGAGGAGCGCGGGGACAGCATGATCTTGACCTGGTCGTCGGAGGTGGCGACCACACCGATGTTGGAGGAAACCTCGACGGAGCCGTCGGTGGCAACGTTGCGGCGGATCACGCCGTTGGGAGCAAGACGCAGGGCACGGATGAGGGCGAGTGCGGACTTCTCGTCCATGGCCTCGACCTCTGAATTGTCGGCAATCTCGACGGTGCAGGTAAAGCCGGGGTCGAAGACCTCGAGCTCGGCGGTGACATCGGCGATGATGCCCTTGGCAATCTCGGCCGCGGCCTCGGCGGCAGCGTGGTCAGCGTAAACCAGTTCGGCCTTGCACTCACGGTTGATGGCGTTGTCCTTGGTGCCGCCGTTGAAGCTGACGATGGCGGGCTCGCCGGCGACCATCAGGCGGTCGATGATGCGGGCCATGATGAGGTTGCCGTTGCCGCGCTCCAGGTGGATATCGCTGCCGGAGTGGCCGCCGAGCAGGCCGGAGATGTCGAGCGTGAGGGTGCTACCGGTCTTGTGCTCGCGCACGATGGGGCAGGTGTAGGTAACGACAACGCCGCCGGCGCAGCTCACGGTGGCCACGCCCTCTTCCTCGGAGTCGAGGTTGATCATGATGCGGGCGCTGATCTGGGACTTGTCGAGCGTCTCGGCGCCCACGAGGCCAGACTCCTCGTCGGTGGTAAACACGCACTCGAGGGCCGGGTGAGCAATGGAGTCGTCGTTGAGCACGGTGAGCATCAGAGCGACAGCGATGCCGTTGTCGGCGCCCAGGGTAGTGCCGTTAGCGGTGAGGACGCCATCCTTTACGACCAGGTCAATACCGTCGGTCGTAAAGTCGTGCTCGACGGAACCCAGCTTATCGCACACCATGTCGATGTGACCCTGCAGCATGACGGTCGGAGCATCCTCGGCGCCGGCGGAAGCAGGCTTGCGAATGATGACGTTGTAGACCTCGTCCTGATACACATCGAGACCGCGCTCCTTGGCAAACGCGACCAGGAAATCGCTGATGCCTTTCTCGTTGCCAGACTCGCGGGGAATCGCGCTGATATCCTCAAAGAAATGGAACAACTGGGCGGGCTCGTAGCCGGTGATCTTGTAGTCCATGGTGCCTCCTTGGCGCAACTGGTTAGACAGTAAGACATGCGACTTGTATATTCCCAGACTTTGCGTGCATAAATCAGTCGAAAACGCCGAGCGCCCCCGCATCATCGGCTAACGGCGAGGAAACGCCACTTTATCAAGATAAAGCAGCTTAGACGGACCGCGCCGAAGGGACGTTGGACCCTTCAACCAACCTCAACGCTTGATCAACGTTTATGCATACGCCATTGGTATGTTTAATGAGATTCCTGTCCTCCGTCACGACGTAATCGGCATCAATGCGATTGGCGACGCCCAGCATCAGGTCGTCCTCAAAGTCGTTGTGATGATACTTGAACACAAAGGAGTCGAAGACCTCGTCTGCTCCCACCGGCGCGATAAGGGCGAGCTCGCGCATCTGCCGAACGCATGCCCAGGCCGTTTCGTCCGCCGCCGCAATAGCACTATCGCTCAGCGAGCCATTCTTCCTTCGGCACTCCTTCTTGATTGCCGCCGAGACAAGATACGAGACATCTTTGACCGAAAGCGACGAGGCAAACAGAGCAATCCGCTCCGAGGCGTCGGCAATCTCGATCAGATGGACGACGTTTGCCGTACGGTCAGACCTGCCAGAAAAATAATCCATCCATACATTGGTATCGATGAGCAACTTGAGGATTCCGCCCGCACTCATAGCTCCACCCACTCGGGATAGCGATCGGCCATTGCCTCCTCATAGAGGTCATCGTAGTCACCCGAGAACTCAGGGATGGGGATGCCGTATTTGAGGCACGAATCGCGAATGATATGGCTACCCTGCGCTGCTCTTGATTCCACGAATCGCTGGTTCGCCTCGTCGGAGAGAATCTCTGCGCTCCCCTCCTTTGAAGGCATGCGTTCGTTGATGACCAGATATTCCCAAAGCGCCCGAACAGCCTGCGACGGCGTCATGCCGATATGGGCCAGCACGGCGTCTCCTGCCTCTTTGAGCTGGCGATCTATACGCACGTTCATCTGAATCGGCCGCGTATCGAGCATCGAGGTAGACATTGCGGCTCCTTTGCTATACGTATCTTAGAATATAGTATAGCACGGAAGATATGAGCGCATTTCAATGGAAATAGGGGCGCCTCCTCATCGGAAACGCCCCTATCTTGCAAGGTTATGCTCAATCCCTACAATGCGCCGGAACCGGCTTGCATCATGCCGCCGGGGCCCGAGCTTACGCCACTGCTCACAGGCGCGGCGTTTCCGGTGTGCGGCGCTGCCGGAGCGGTATCGCCCCCAAGCGCACCTGCCGGACGCGGCGCCGGGATCTCGCCCGTACCGTGGCTAAAGACGAACTTGCCGTCGGCCACGTCACACAGGACGGTATCGCCGCTGCCCCACTCGCCGGCCAGCAGCTCCTCGGATAGCGGATCCTCGATGAGCTTTTGGATGGCGCGGCGCAGCGGACGTGCGCCGTTGGTGAGGTCGGTACCCTCGGCTACGATCTTGTCGTAGGCCGCATCGGTGAGTTTGATGTTCATGCCGTTGGCAATCAGGCGCTGGCGCAAGTCGTCCACCAGCAGGTGAGCGATCTTGGTCAAGTTCTCGCCCGAAAGCTTCTGAAACACCACGATGTCATCGATACGGTTGAGCAGCTCGGGGCGGAACAGGCGCTTGAGTTCGCCCATCGCACGGCCCTTAATCTCGCTCGAGGTAAGACCCTGCTCACCGGTGGTGCCAAAGCCAACGCTCGCATCCTGCGCAATCTCGCGGGCGCCCACGTTGGACGTCATGATGATCACGGTGTTGCGGAAATCGACCGTCTTGCCCTGGCTGTCGGTCAGGCGACCCTCCTCAAGCACCTGCAGCAAGATGTTGAAGATATCGGGGTGCGCCTTCTCGATCTCGTCGAACAGCACGACCGAGTACGGGTGACGGCGAACGGCCTTGGTGAGCTGACCGCCCTCGTCGTGGCCCACGTAGCCCGGGGGGCTACCGATGAGCTTGGAGACCTCGAACTCGCTGCCAAACTCCGACATGTCGAAGCTGATGAGCGCGTCCTTGCTGCCAAAGAGATACTCGGCGAGCGTCTTGGCGAGCTCGGTCTTGCCTGTGCCGGTAGGACCCAAGAAGATAAAGCTGCCGCCGGGACGACGCGGGTCCTTGAGCGGCGAGCGGCTGCGGCGCACTGCCTTGGCCACGGCCTCGACAGCTTCATCCTGGCCGATAATGCGGGTCTTGAGCACGTTTTCGGTCTGCAACAGACGACGGCTTTCGCTCTCGGTGAGCGAAGACACCGGCACGCCCGAGGTCACGGACACGATGTCGGCAACCTGGGCGACATCGATGGTGAGCGGGCTGGCGTCGAGCTCGGCCGTCCAAGCTGCCTTGGCCTCGGCAAGCTCAATCTCGGCAGCCTTTTGCTGCTCAGTGATCTCGGCAGCCTTGTTCATGTCGTCGCTCTCGGTGGCCTCCTGTGCGGCGGCCCTGAGCTCCTCTATGCGATGCTCGGCCTCGCGCACCGGCTCGGGCGCGCGATTCGCGGCGATGCGAGCGCGGGCACCGGCCTCGTCGATGAGGTCGATGGCCTTATCGGGCAGAAAGCGATCCTGGATGTAGCGGTTGGAAAGATTCGCGGCGGCCTCGATGGCACCCTGCGTGTAACGCACGTGGTGATGCTCCTCGTAGCGCGGCTTGAGCGCGGTCAGAATCTTGACCGTGTCCTCGACGCTCGGCTCCTCGACATCGATGGTCTGGAAGCGACGCTCAAAAGCCGGGTCCTTGGTGAGGTACTTGCGGAATTCCTCGGCCGTGGTGGCGCCGATAATCTGGAAAGCACCGCGCGCGAGCACGGGCTTGAGCATGGAGCTCGCGTCGATGGAACCCTCGGCAGAACCGGCACCGATGATGGTGTGCATCTCGTCGATAAACAGGATGACGTCGTCAGCTTCGGTGGCCTCCTGGATCACGTTCTTGAGGCGCTCCTCAAACTCACCGCGATACTTGGCACCCGCAACCAGGCCCGGCAGGTCGAGCGTCCAGATATTCTGGTTCATAAGGTTCTCGGGCACGTTGCCAGCGGCGATCTGCTGAGCCAGGCCCTCGACGATGGCCGTCTTGCCCACGCCGGGATCGCCCAGGATAAGCGGGTTGTTCTTGGTGCGGCGCGAAAGGATCTCCATCATGCGCTGGACTTCCTTTTCGCGACCGATCACGGGATCGAGCTCGCCGTCGCGTGCCTTCTGCGTGAGGTTGGTGGCGAACTGCTTGAGCGTATCGGTGCCACTCCCCTTTTGCTGGGAGGCATCCGAGCCGCTAAAGAACGGCAGACCCGCACCGGGACGACCGGCACCGGCGCCGGCGAGCGGACGCTTCTTGTCCTGGTCCTTGGCGGTAAGCTTTTCGATGGCCTTTTTGATGGAGGCAGACGACACGCCCAGGCGCATGAGAATGTCCATGGCCATGCCGTTACCCTCTTCGACGATGCCGATCAGCAAGTGCTCGGTCGACACGTAGGTCTGGTTGTTCTCGCGCGCCACGCGGAAGGAGCGCTCCATCACGCTGATGACGAGCGGCGTGAAGGCGAGCTTGGCAGCCTCGGTCTCCTCGCTGGGCTCGGGGACCGTGGTCTGGACCTCCTTGAGGATATCCATGATGTCGTCATAGGAGATATCGAGCGAACGCAGTGCCTCGGCGGCGATGCCCTCGTCCTCCTTGGCAAGCGCGAGCAGCAGGTGCTCGGTGCCCACCTTATTTGAATGAAGATCGAGCGCCTCTTGCTTGGCCATGGACATGACCTTACGCGCACGATCGGTAAAACGGTCTAACATGCTAGTTCCTCTTAGACGAGCTAGTTTTTCAAACGCAAAGCGCCGCCCCGCGGCAGCGCTTTGGTCTCTTTACCCATATGGAGTATATGTTAACCGTTGGGACCTTTCCCGCCCGTAGCCGCGCGACAACGTCTACAAAAAAGGAATCGCTCCGGTCTGTTTGGGGGTCTGGTTCTGAGCGCTGCCTAGCAGGCAGGCTCGACGTCCATGCCCTCGGAAATGCCGGCAACCTCCTCGGCAGCGGGAGCGCCCGGCATGCGCACGAGCTCCATATACTGCTCTTCAAAGACGGTTCCCACGGGAAAAGCACGACGGAAGACAAAACGGGCAACCGGACCGGCAACCAGCAGGTTCCAGGGCAGAGCCATGACAAAGTTGCGCGGGATGTTGACGAGCCACATCATCGGCAGCATCTGAAGGTTGGCGAGTGGACCACCAGATATATGGAGCAAGCCCTCGAAGGCGCCGTAGAGCGACATGATGATGACCATGGGGCAACCATGCAAGAGCTGACAGCGAGCGTCATGGCGAGCGGCGAGCTCTTGCCCGGCGTTACCAAAAACTTAAAAGCGAAGCCTTTTGCCAGCGGGCTGGCGACGAACCAGTCGCAGCACATGGCAAAGACATAGGCAACGGGGAAGCCGAGCCATGCGGCGGCAATGACCTCGCCGCTGATGGCCCCGTGCTGCAGGGCAACGTTATAGATGCTCATCCAGAGCACCATGCAAAAGCACATGATAAAGGTGAACAGCAGGCTCTCTCGTTTGTTGATAGGCATAAAGGGCAAAATCCTTTCTGTGTTACGCCGCGGCGCGTGCAAAAAAGCGGGCGGGCAAGATGGAGCTGTTGGGACTTCATCTCGCCCGCCCGTGATACGTGCGTCTGCGACTACTTATGTGGTGGAACTACCCTAACACGAAAGGCGCACTTTCTTTGGGCCTCTCGTCGACCAGATCGAAAGCGTCGAGCGCCGCCGGCTCGCGTCGCTCGACAAGCTCCTCATCCTCATCGTCAAAGTAATTGAACTGATCGAGCATGTCCTCTTCGATTGCGCGCTCGCTCGCGTCGTCCATACAGATGTTCCCTTCCTGTCGACCAACCCCCATCCTAGGCAGCAGCGGCTAAAGGAAACATAATAGAGACGACTGTCATGCGAGCCATGTGCTCAATAGCCGTTGGGTAGTCGTTTAAGAACGTCCCCAAGTGCCACCCAAGTGCCAATCTAGGCAACGCCGACGCCTAGGCAACGACAGACACTATGACCCAATCCGAGGGCACTAAAAAGATAGGAGCCCCCGCTCGTGACCGC
>CABVDE010000037.1 GCA_902496945.1 uncultured Collinsella sp. | reverse complement strand
ACGGTCTATCCGCTCAACGTGTTCGGCTGAGATCGGAAATCAACCCTTCGACGCGAACCGTATTGGGAATGAGCTCCGTCACGCAGGACCACCAGCCGTTTTGCAGGGCAGCGTCGGCAAGCCTTTCGGCCGTGCCCGCGGTGTCGCAAATGGCAAACGAGCAGGCACCCGATCCGCACACATCTATAGCAACTGCGCCGTCCTGCTTACGTAGCCAATCGAGAACCGTTTGAATCTGCGGCTCCATCTGTGCGGAAATGACACCCAGGTTGTTATGGATGAGCGCATATGCCGTCTCGGCATCACCAGCACGCAAGGCAGATGCAATTGCGCCGGGCTTGTCCGCAGGCACCGGGGCCTCGTCAAAACGTCGATAGGCTTCGATTGTCGAAACGCTCGCGTCGCGCGGCTTGACCAGCACGACGGGTGTTGCGGGCAGCGCGGGGTACTCAGTTGCCAGTACGTCTCCCCCACCTACGTAGAACGCAGGGCTCGCGTGCAAAAAGAACGGGACGTCAGCTCCAATGCCCCGCGCAATGTCATCGAGCGCGGGATCGGTGCGATCAATGCCCCAGAGCTCCGCCAAGGCGACAATGACCGCGGCCGCATCCGTCGAGGGGCCGCCCAAGCCGGCGCACAATGGAATGCACTTCTCAATCGTCACGCAGATGTTTGCCTCGCGACCATAATGCTCGGCCATGGCAACCGCAGCCCGATACGCCGTATTCTTTTGCATGGGAAATTCTGATGCCGGAACCGTCTGGACGGTCAGCGCCTGCGCCGGCGTGACCGTCACGGTATCGGAAAGACCGACGGCCGCCATCAGGGAATCGACCCTGTGGTAGCCGCGGGCGTCGCGCTCGGTATGAACCCCCAGGTAGAGGTTAATCTTTGCCGGCGCGGCAAGGGTGAGGGACCAATCGGTCACCGTTAGTGCTCCTCGAGCTGATTGCCGAGCGGGGTAAAGATATGTTCGCCGCTCTCGGGGTCGAACAGCTCGACCTGGCCGGTGAGAACATCGATATACTGGTAGGACTGACGCGACTTACGGCCGCGACGCTCCTCAACCTCGACGATAAAGACGGCGGGGTGGACGCTCTTGATGGTGCCCATGCGCTCGACGACGCGGGTGCGGCCCATGTTGGCCTTCACCTTGACGCGATCGCCCACCATATCGGTCAGCTTCTCGTGGATGTCGTCGACGTGATTGACTTCCATCTCTTCCATGAACAGGGCCTCCAGAAGGTGCAATTCAAAAAGGGGATAATACCCCTAAGATAGACAAAACTCTAATACTATAGCACTCTGCTGCAATCCTGCGCAAGTAGCTAATTTGGAACGGGGCTTTATTAGCTACTTCTGCGTCGGACAGCTATCCCCGTTTCAGAAAACCAAACGTAAGTCGCTAACAATAGCCCCATCCCAAATTAGCTACTTACAGGTTGTCGGTATCGAGGACGATGGTGAAGGGACCGTCGTTGACGAGGTCGACTTTCATGTCGGCGCCAAAGATGCCGTGCGCTACGTGTTCAACATCTTGGCGAACGAGCGTCAGGAAGTATTCGTAGAGCTCGTTGGCCACATCGGGGGCGCCGGCATCCGTAAACGACGGACGGCGGCCGTGGCGACAGTCGGCAAACAGCGTGAACTGCGACACCACGAGCACCTCGCCGTCGACATCGGCAAGCGCTAGGTTGGTCTTGCCGTTCTCGTCCTCGTTAATGCGCAGGCCTCGGAGCTTACCCCACAGCTTGTCGGCCTCGGCACGCGTGTCGTCGTGGCCCACGCCCAGCAGCACCAGGTAGCCACGCCCAATGCGACCCACGCACTCGCCGTCGACCGTCACGCCGGCGTTGAGCACGCGCTGCACCACTGCACGCATGGCCTACTCCTCCCCCGTCAGTTTGGCGGACAAATGCTCGAGCGCGTGGAAGCGATGGCTGATAGCGTTCTTCTCGTCAGCCGTCAGCTCGGCCATGGTCTTGCCCGGCGTGTCGACCGGCAGGAACAGCGGGTCGTAGCCAAAACCATGGTCGCCGCGTCCCTCGTGTGCGATGACGCCCTCGCAAGCACCCTCGCCGTAGGTGACCAGGCCTTCTTGGTCGATGAGCGCAACGACGCTCATAAAGCGCGCGGTGCGGTCCTCGTCGGCAACGCCTTCCAAGTTCACGAGCAGCTTGGCATTGTTGGCGGCATCGTCGCCGTGCACGCCCGCATAGCGCGCGCTATACACGCCGGGCTCGCCGTCCAGCGCGTCGACGACCAGGCCGGAATCGTCGGCGATGGCCATAAGACCCGTCTCTTCGACCGCGGCCTGGGCCTTGATGATGGCGTTCTCCAAAAACGTCGTGCCGTTTTCCTCGGGATCCTCAAAATCGCCCAGCTGGCCGAGCGCCACAAAGCGCACCTCGGGCATGACCTTGCCCAAAATGGCCTCGATCTCGGTGAGCTTATGAGCATTGCCGGTTGCCACGACGATGGTCGCCGCCGGGTCGAGGGTGTCGATGTCGATCTTCTCAAGTGCCATGACTGGCCTCCTTGTCCTTATAGCAAAGCCGCCCAAGGGAAATTGGCCTCGAACCCTCACCCTCATTGGCGGCAGAAACCTTACAGCTCAACTTTTCCGCAGATAAAACCTACCAAAATAAACCTGTCCCTTTTTGGCAGGCTAGGCGAGGGCTTGGCGCTGGAGCTCGATGAGCTCGGCGATGCCCTTGTCGCCCAGGTCGAGCAGGGCGTTGAGGCGTTTGCGGTCGAAGGGCGCCTGCTCGCCGGTGCCCTGGAGCTCGATCATCTCGCCGGTGTCGCTAGCGACGAGGTTCATGTCGACCTCGGCATGGCTGTCCTCGGAATAATCGAGGTCGAGCAGGGTGTTGCCGTCGACAACGCCCATGGAGATCGCAGCAACTTGACCGGCGAGCGGGATGCGCTCGATCTTGCCGGCCTCGACCCACATGGCGAGGGCATCATGCAGCGCCACCCAGGCGCCGGTAATGCTCGCCGTACGCGTACCGCCATCGGCCTGGATCACGTCGCAGTCGACGGTGACGGTGTACTCGCCGAGCGCCTTCATGTTGACGACGGTACGCAGGCTACGGCCAATGAGGCGCTCAATCTCCATGGAGCGGCCCTTGCGGTTAGCGTGCTCGCGCTTACAGCGCTTGCCGGTCGACGCCGGCAGCATGGCATACTCCGCGGTCACCCAACCTGCCTTGGCGCCCTTGCGCCAGCCCGGCACGCCCTCCTCGATGGTGGCGGCGCACAGCACGCGCGTGTCACCGAACTCGGCCAGGCACGAGCCGTGGGCATGCTTCATGACACCACGGGTGAGCTTGACCGGGCGCAGCTCGTCGGCAGCGCGACCGTTGGCGCGGTTGACCTGCATATACTCCATAAAAATATCCTTTCGGCAAAAGATGTGGCGAAGGCTTTGGTGGCTGCCTTACATCTATTTGAGCTCGTCGATATCAATGTGTTCGATGCTCTTGAGCGGCTGACCAAAGATAAAGCTGCCCGCCACCGCAAACTCGGCAATGTTATCAGCCGTCGTGGCAAAACGATGCTGCGGCTCGGCGGAGTCGCCCGCCAGCTGCTCGCGGCGCGTGAGGATATCGGTCAGCTCGCGCGTGGTCTCCTCGGCGGAACTCACCACGCGCACGCCGGGTCCCAGTGCATGGCGGATAGGCCCCACGAGCAGCGGGAAGTGCGTGCAGCCGAGCACCACGGTATCGATACCGTGATCGCGCAGCGGCTCAACCGTGGCTCCGACCAGTGCGCGAACGGCCGGCGTATCGAAGATGTCCTCGTTCTCAAGCCACTGTTCCTGCAGATGTGCACCCGAGGCGAGCTCGTGCTCGACCACCTCGACAAAGCTCGAGGCAGGACAGCCATATACATCGACGCCGGCATCCAGGTCTTGGATGGCGCGCGTGTAGGCGCCCGAGCGAATGGTGAGGTTGGTGGCGAGCACGCCCACACGACGCGAGCGGGTGCTGTTGATTGCCGCACGGGCACCCGGCGCGATCACACCGATCACGGGAACGTCGAGCACCTGCTGGGCCAGACGCAAGGCTGCGGCGGTCGCCGTGTTGCAGGCGATGACCATAATCTTGACGTCGTGCTTCGAGAGCCAACGACCCGCCTGCAACGCAAACGAGCGCACCTCATCCTCGGTACGCGTACCGTAGGGACAACGCTTGGTGTCGCCAAAGTAGTAGACGGACTCATGCGGAAGCGCCGTGGCGATGGCGCGCGCAACCGTCAGACCGCCCAGACCAGAATCGAACACACCGATCGGACGCGTGTCGCCTGCCAGATTCTCGATATCGGACATTACTTCACCAGATTCTCTCTCGAAAAGATATGGCTCAGAACGATAGGGCTGCGCTACGAACGCGCTGCGACGAGCAGCTCCGCCGTTGCGACCCAGCCGTCGACAATCTTGCCGCGCGTGACGTAGGCGTTGTTGCAGGCATCCAGGAACTCGGGTGCGCCGGCGCTGGTCAGGCCATTCTCGACCAGGCAGAACGTGCCCACGTGGTCGGCCATGAAGAAGTCGGACTCGGAATCGCCGAGCGCCAGCGTCTCCTCGCGCTCGATACCCAGGTGCTCGCAGAAACGTGCAATGGCAACGCCCTTGTTGAGGCCCGCGGGATTGATGTTAAAAGCGCGACCGTCCTCGACGCGATCGAGCTCGAGTGTCGTCGGTTTGGACAGGTGCGTCAGATGGCCGTTGCAGGCCCAGATGAGGCCGCAGTCAGCCTCGTCCAGGATGGCCTGGACCTCATCATCGGGCACATCGCCGCGCATGCCGACAGTCACCTCGCGGTACTTATAGCCGGTCGACATGTCGTTGTGGTACTCGATCTTGTGCGGCCAGCGGGCGAGGATCTTCTCGCACACGCCGGTCTGCTCAATCACCTGATGCGGTGTGAGACCGCAGGCAGGATCGTAGGGCATGTCGCCGGTCAGATATTCCCAATCGTTGGCTTTGAGGTCGTACATGACCAGGCCGCCCATTTCGCCTATATAGGAGTTGAGGCCGAGCACGCGGGCGTCCTCGTGGATCATAGTGCGGTTGCGGCCCGAGGTGGGAACCACCTGAATACCGGCACGGGCGAGCGCCACGACAGCCTCGACGAGCTTGGTCGAGGGGTTGCCGTCGTTGTCGCGCAACACACACGAGCCGGGTGCGAGCATCGTGGCATCCAGATCGGTAAAGACGTACTTGACCTTGGCGAGGCGCTCGCGCATCTCGCCCGAAAGCTCGGCAACGGTCGGCAGGGTGTTGTGGGACATGGTCACTCCATTTATTACGTAGAAAAGGCTTGATCTTGGTACCGCGTTTTCCCTAAGGTGAACACGCTTGAGAGGCACGGCATCATCGGGCGCCGAGGATCCGCAAACGCCATCCTAAAGGCAGCAGCGCTTAGGCGTCGTACGCCGCAAGGATGCGCCTGAGAACCGAGCCATCACGCTCGCAGGGCTCGGGTCCGTTCTTGCGCAGCATGCACTCCTCCTCGCCCTTGCCGGTCACGATAACCACAGCGGGGCGGTCGGTCTCGCGCACGGCCGTCTCGATAGCGGCGGCGCGGTCGCACACGATCTGCCAGCTATCGTTTCCCTGCGCCTGGACATTGCGCGCGATCTCGGCGCAGATGTCCTCGACGTCCTCGGGGCCCGGGTCATCCTCGGTAATCACGATGCGATCGGCGTACTTGCCGGCAGCGATACCCATCGTAGTACGGCGATCGACACCCTTGCCTCCCGTTGCACCAAAGACAACCGCCAGCTCGCGCTCGGGATAGTTCTCGCGCAGGTCGCGCAAAAGCGTCTCGAGGCTCATGCCGTTGTGCGCATAGTCAACGACGCCCAAAATCTTGCCCGATGCAGACGGATAGAGCTCCATGCGACCGGGAACAAAGACGCCCTCAAAGCCATGGACGATGCCCTCTTCGGAAATGCCGAGGGCCTCGGCGCAGGCAATCGCGGCAAGCGCATTGGACACGTTGAACTTGACGGGCGTGGGAATCACGATGTCACGCGTAAAGCGCGGCGTGCGGACCGTGGCGATCACGCCGCAATCGCCGTTGCGAATGGCCAACGCACGCACGTCGGCGCGTCCATCGGTCAGCGAGAACGTCACCGTGCGCTCGCAGCGGGACGCCGCCTCGAGCACGCGGTCGACGTGGTCCATATCGAGGTTGACCACGGCAAAGCGGCTCTGCGAAAAAATCTTGAGCTTGCTGGCAAAGTAATCCTCGAGCGTGGGGTGCTCGATCGGCGAGATATGGTCCTCACCGATATTGGTAAAGGCGCCCACTTCAAAGTCAACCTTGCCCGTACGTTCGTATTTGAGGCCCTGGCTCGACGCCTCCATGACCAGCCACGGAGCGCCCGCCTCGGCGGCATGTGCGATACGCGACTGCAAAAGAAAGGACTCGGGGGTCGTTAGCTTAGAAGGACCGGCCTCGATACCGTCATCGAACTCGATACCCGTGTTGAGGGCTGGTCGATGACGGCCCGTGAGCTTAGCCTCGTTGGCAAGAATGCCACGCAGATAAAAGCTGCAGGTCGACTTGCCCTTGGTGCCCGTAAAAGCGCAGACCTTCACCTTGCCCGAGGGATGACCGTAATAGGCGTCCGCCACCACAGCGAGCGTACGGCGGATATCGTTGACAATCACAGCGGGAATATCGACGTCGTAATCGACCTCGGACACGTACGCCACGGCGCCTTCGGCAATCGCCGAGACCAGATACTCGGGCTTGAACGCACGGCCCTTGCAGACAAACAATGTACCCGGACGCACCTGGCGCGAGTCGTCGGTCGCAAACTCGATGCGCTGGTCGCAAAGAGTATCCGGCTTGGAAACAACAAGGGCCTCGGCCTCGAGCAGCTCCACATAGCGCATCAAAGCCAGCTTCTCCTTCGTCGTACCCGACATATAACGACCTTTCTCGCTAAACCTAACCTTAAAAGAGCAAAAACCGTCCCAGATGAATCCGGTCGCGCCCCTGTATTATCAACCATCCTAATATGCCACCTGACCTTGCAAGTGTCTCAGCACCCTAAAAACTTGCAAGGACCAGCGCACGGTTAATTCGAAATAACAAAACCCCCGCCCTACAAATGCGCGTGATGCGGAGATGACCAGTGAGTTTGTCATGCTCTACAAGGACACGTCGCTGTTTTCGAGCGTTGGCGTCATGGAACTCATGCTGTTCTCCAAAAACCTCACGGCAACCACGGGAAACATCACACCCTACATTTGCGCCGCACTCTACTATCTGGTTGAGACGATTCCGCTGATCCACGTCGTCACCAAGGCGGAGCGCCACCTTGCCGAGCGCGGCAAGCGTTAACCTCTCTTGTGCGTTCTCGCGCACGGCAATCATCGCAGTCACGGCCCGCCACTTCACCCGAAGTGCGGGCCGTGGTTTTTTCGGTCCCCTCGGCGCTTATGCCCCATCACGAAACAAAAGATTGGCATGATAGTAAGGATTGATTGATATCGACTGCTGCAAATCCTTGCGGCAGTGCACCTAAGCCGTCAGCAGAAAGGATCTTGCATGTGCGGTTTTGTCGGTTTTACCGGTACAGATGAACAGAGTGAGCTGGTTCTCACGGCCATGATGAATCGCATTATCCATCGCGGTCCGGATATGGGCGGTCAGCACATCGTCGATAACGTCGCGCTTGGCTTCCGCCGTCTTTCGATTCTCGACCTTTCCGAGGCTGGTGCCCAGCCCATGTCGAGCGATGACGGCAAGGTCACGATTGTCTTCAACGGAGAGATCTACAACTTCCAGGAGCTCCGCTCCGAGCTCGAGGCCGCTGGCTACGTCTTCCACTGCAACGCCGACACCGAGGTCCTGGTGCACGGTTACGAGGAGTGGGGCGAAGACCTGGTCAACCGCCTTCGCGGCATGTACGCGTTCGTGATTCACGACCAAAACAAGAACAAACTCTTTGGCGCCCGTGACATCTTTGGCATCAAGCCGTTCTATTACTACCAGGCCTCCGACGGCTCGCTGCTGTTTGGCTCCGAGATCAAGAGCTTCCTTGACCACCCCAAGTTTGAGAAGGCCGTCAACCACGACGCCCTGCGCCCCTACCTGACGCTGCAATTCCCCGCCACGGAGGAGACCTTCTTTAAGGGCGTGTTCAAGCTTGCCCCGGCGCATTGCTTTACGTATGACCTGACGACTAACACCATGGACATCAAGCGTTACTGGAGCTGTGACTTCACCGACGACAACTCCAAGACCTTCGAGGAGTACGTGGACGAGTGCGACAAGGTCGTGCACGAGAGCGTCGCTGCGCACCGAATCGCCGATGTTAAGGTGGGCTCGTTCCTTTCTGGCGGCGTGGACTCCAGCTACATTGCCGCCTGTCTCATGCCCGACACCACCTATTCCGTCGGCTTCGATTACAAGAACTTCAACGAGACCAACTACGCCGCCGAGCTTTCTGACAAGCTGGGCATCAAGAACGTGCGCAAGATAATCACCGCCGACGAGTTCTTCGACGCGCTGCCCGACATCCAGTATCACATGGACGAGCCGCAATCGAACCTCTCGAGCGTGCCGCTGTACTATCTGGCCCAGATGGCAGCCAAGGAAGTCACCGTGGTCCTTTCGGGCGAGGGTGCAGACGAGCTGTTCGCCGGCTACGAGTGGTACGAGGACACCCCTCAGATGCGCTCCTTCAAGAAGCGCGTCCCACTCGGCGTGCGCCGCGCCCTGGGCTCGCTCGTTCAGCATCTTCCCTACTTTAAGGGTCACAATTTCTTGACCAAGTGCGCCGAGGTCCCCGAGCGCTGGTATGTGGGTCAGGCAAAGGTGTTCGACCCGTCCGAGGTCGACGAGGTGCTTAAGCCTGCCTACGACACCGGCAAGAACGCCGCCGAAATGTGCGCCGAGTATTACAAGCAGGTTCCCAATTGCTGCGAGCTCTCCAAGAAGCAGTATCTGGACATGAACATGTGGCTGCCGGGCGACATTCTGCTCAAGGCAGACAAGATGTGCATGGCACACTCACTGGAGCTTCGCGTTCCGTTCCTGGACAAAAAAGTCATGGAATTTGCCGAGCACATTCCCGCCAATTACCGCGTCAACGAAGAAGGCTGCAAGCTCGTCCTGCGCCACGCCGCCAATCGCACGCTGCCCGATGAGTGGGCCACGCGCAAGAAGGTTGGTTTCCCGGTGCCGGTCAAGTTCTGGCTGCGCGAGCAGAAGTACTACGACTACGTCAAGAAGTATTTCACCGCGCCGTGGGCTGCCGATTTCTTTGACACGGATGCACTCATGAAACTGCTTGACGATCACTTTGAGGGCCGCGTGCTCAACCAGCGCAAGATCTATACCACGCTGACGTTCCTCATCTGGTACAAGCGCTTCTTTATCGACGAGAACAAGGGTGCCGAAGTCGCCGCCTAAGTTTCGTTATGGATTAGCGATGAACCGTATCGGGTTTCCGCTATACTCAATCCCTGCGGGCGATTGGCGCAACGGTTAGCGCAGGTGCTTTACACGCACAAGGCTGGGGGTTCGAATCCCTCATCGCCCACCACTGAATTGGAAACGGTCCTCGCAAGGGGACCGTTTTTGTTTGCGCCCGGTGCATGGGATTCGAACCCGCAAGGGTGCGGAGCTGAGGAAACGCGAAGCGTTTTCCAGCGCAGCACGCGAGGAGCGGAGCGACGAAGCGGGGCGCGGGCGGCGCCAGCCGCACGCGGACATCCCTCATCGCCCACCACTGAATTGGAAACGGTCCTCGCAAGGGGACCGTTTTTGTTTGCACACGGCCTATCCCAGCCATGGCAAATCGATAGCAAAACGGGTTCCAGTTCGCCCAATCGTGCGCCAAACGGCACGTGACGGTCTGGAACCCGCTTCAAATTGCTATGCCTGATGACGCTAAGCAAAAACACCCGCCAGGATCTCGATCAGACCATCCACGTCAGCTTCCTCGCAGACGAGAGGCGGCAAGAAACGCAGCGTATGGGCACCTGTAGCGTTAATCACCGCACCAGCCACCAATGCGCGAGCCACAACGTCGTGCGCATCACCCGCAGCATCGTCCAAATCACAGCCGAGCATTAGGCCGCGACCACGCACCTCGGTAACATGCGGCAGCCTGGCGAGCCATGCCTCCATATAGGCACCCACCTTGGCGGCATGGTCTGCGTAGTCACCGCGCACAAGCACGGAGAGCGTCGCGGCACACGCCGCGATGGCCAAGCAGCTGCCGCCGAAGGTCGAACCATGGTCGCCGGGCTTAAAGATGTCAGCGATTTCCTTCTTTGCCACCACGGCACCCATGGGCACGCCGTCGGCGATGCCCTTGGCAAGACTCATGATATCGGGCTCCACGCCATAGGTCTGGAACGCGAACGGCTTGCCGGAGCGGAAAATACCACACTGGACCTCGTCGGCGATAAGCACGGCACCCACCTCGTGTGCCAAGTCGCGCGCCGCAGCCATAAACTCCTCGGTCATGGGATGCACACCGCTTTCGCCCTGGATCGGCTCGAGCATCACAGCGCAAATCTCGCTTCCCAGCTGCTTAAAGATCGCACGCAACTCATCGACATCGTTGGGCGCGCAGGCCACAAAGCCACCCGGCAGCGGGCGGAAACTATCCTGCAGCCAATCCTGCATGGTGGCGGCAATGGTCTCGAGCGTACGGCCGTGGAAGCCGCCGCGCATGCACACGATGGTGTTACCGCCGTTACCGGCACGCTTGGCGTACAGGCGCGCGAGCTTCATCGAGCCCTCGTTGGCCTCGGCGCCGGAGTTGGCAAAGAAGGTCTCCCAGACCTGCTCATCCGCAGCCGGGGCACCAAGAGCAGCTGCCGTGGTCTCATCGCCGGCGGCAATGGCATCGGCAAGCACGCGCGCGCCATCAACGTCGTCGTTCGCGAGCTTTGACAGTAGCGCCGCGACCTGACCGCGCTGCTCAATGTAGAAGTAGTTGGAGACATGCATGAGCTTTTTGGTCTGTGCCTCGAGCGCCGAGAGCACAGCCGAGTTGCCATGACCTAGGCTGCACACGCCGATGCCGGCAAGAAAGTCGAGGTACTCACGGCCATCGTCGCCGGTGAGCTTCATGCCGTGACC
This sequence comes from uncultured Collinsella sp., assembly GCA_902496945.1. GTDB lineage: Bacteria > Actinomycetota > Coriobacteriia > Coriobacteriales > Coriobacteriaceae > Collinsella. The sequence continues at coordinate 9,930 of CABVDE010000037.1, read as the reverse complement.
CTCGACAAACTCGACCGGAGAGCGGCCAAAGGTATGCATGACGTAATGGGATTCAAGTGATTGTTGAGCTGCAAGTGACATGGGATGCCTTTCGTTGGGCGCCGTGCGGCGCGGGGCTATGGGTGCAGGAACGCGACAACCGCGGGTCAGCTAGACCGTCTGAAGCTTCTCGACCTCGTCGAGATTCTCGGTCAAGCGCGCGGCGAACGTCGAAAGCGGATGCGGATGCGTATCGAACTCGTAAGCCGTCTCGGTGGAGTGGATCACGGTACCGACGCCGGCATCGGTCAACAGCTCCAGCAGCAGCGAATGCGGCGTGGTGCCGTTGATGATGTGGGCTCGGAACACACCAGCGGTAAGCGCATCGACGGCGGCGCGCAGCTTGGGAATCATGCCCTTGTCGACCTCACCACCGTAGAGCATCTCGTTTACCTCGTCGAGCGTCAGGTTGGAGATAAGCGAATCCTTGTCGCTAAAGTCCTTGTACAGGCCGTCGACGTCGGTCAAGAAGATGGCCTTGTGCGCATGGAGCGCCGCCGCAACGGCACCGGCGGCGGTATCGGCATTGATGTTGAAGAAGCCGCCGTCCTCCCCTGCCGCGACCGTCGCGATAACGGGGATGTACTCGCTATCGAGCAGGCGCTCGATATAGTCGGTGTTGACGTGCGTGACTTTACCTACGCGGCCGAGTTCGGGGTCGAGCGGCTCGGCGATAAGCGTACCGGCATCGCTACCCGACACGCCCACGGCCAGGTTGCCGTGGTGGTTGAGCGCCGCGACCAGCTCCTGGTTAACCTTACCGCCCAGCACCTCGCGCACGATATCCATGGTCGCCGGCGTGGTCACACGCTGGCCGCTCTTAAACTCGACGGGGATGTCATAGTGGCTGAGCGCCTCGTTGATGGCCTTGCCGCCGCCGTGCACGATAACGGGGCGCATGCCGATGATCTTGAGCAGGACAATGTCGCTCATCACGTCACGACGCAGCTGCTCATCGACCATGGCGGCGCCGCCATACTTGATGACGACCGTCTTGCCGGTCAGGTTTTTAATCCACGGCAGCGCCTCAAACAGCAGCTGCGCGGTTACTTCGTTGGATTCACTCGAGCGACAATCGCGTGCGAATTTCATAGTCTGCCTCGTCTTTCGTATAGCTATCACGCCGCGCCTCCCTGCCCGCAATTGCAGCGGGACGCGCGGCACATCATGAGTCTAGGAACGGTAGTCACCGTTGATGGAGATGTACTCGTGCGTGAGGTCGCAGGTCCACACGGTGGTGGCAGCGTCGCCCGCGCCCAGGTCTGCCGAGATCACGATCTCGGGCGCCTCAAAGCGTCGCAATGCCTCGTCCTCGTCAAAGGGAACGGTCAGGCCGTCGCGGCAGACGGGCATACCCATCATGTCGATGGAAACGTCCTCCTGATTAAACTTCACGCCGCACTTGCCGATCGCCATGGCGACGCGGCCCCAGTTGCAGTCGTGGCCGGCGATGCAGGTCTTAACGAGCGGCGAGTTAGCGACGGCACGGGCGGCGATATCGGCCTCCTCGTCGTTCACGGCGCCGGTAACGTTAACCGTCACGAGCTTGGATGCGCCCTCGCCGTCGGCCGCGATGTTGCGCGCCAGGCTCTCGCACACCTCGTGCACGGCAAAAGCCAGCTCCTCAAAGGCATCAGTGCCCTCGACGATAGGCTCGGCGTCAGCAGCCGCTGCGCCGGAGGCAAGCATGATGCAAGTATCGTTGGTCGAGGTGTCGGAATCGACCGTCACCTTATTGAAGGTCTGTTTGACGGTCGAAAGCAGCAGGGCGTGGAGCGCCGCAGGCTCGACGGGGGCATCGGTGGTGATGACTGCGATCATGGTGGCCATGTTGGGCATGATCATGCCCGAGCCCTTGCACATTCCGCCTACCGTATAGACATTGCCCGCATGGCCCGCAGCCTCACTGACGTAGGACACGGCGTACTCTTTGGAGTGCGTGTCGGTCGTCATGATAGCGCGGGCGGCATCGGCGCCACCATGAGCGGAAAGTGCCTCGTAAGCAGCAGGAATGGCGGTCTCGAACGTGTCGATCGGCAGGATCTGACCGATCACGCCCGTGGAAGCAACCAGAATCTGCTGAGGCTCGCAGCCGATGACCTGCGAAGCGATGTTGCACGTCTCGCGCGCGCAGGCAAGGCCGGTCTCACCCGTGGCGGCGTTGGCGTTACCGGAGTTGACCGAAACGCCGGCGATGATGCCATAGCCCTTATCGGCACCGCCCAGGTTGGCACGGCTCACCTGCACGGGCGCCGCGCAAAAGCGATTGGTGGTAAACACGCCGGCACCGGGACAGGGCTTGTCTGGTACGACGAGCGCGTAATCCAGACGCTCGGGGTTCTTGCGGAACCCAGCGTGGATACCCGCGGCCTTAAAGCCGGCAGCGGCCGTAACGCCACCCTCGACGGCGCGAATCTTGATATCGAACTGCTCTGTATTCATCGTCTTTATGACTCCTTATGTCAAACAAAAAAACGGACATCGGTTGGTGCGCCATGCCAGTCGTGATCATGAGACCAGCTTAAAAGTGGCGCCCCACTCGATGCCCGACTACCAAATCGTTAACAATCGAATGTGCTACACCGGGCACGCCACTGTGGGCAAGCCTCGTCGCTCGTCAAAGCCTAAGACGATATTGGCGCACTGGACCGCTTGGCCCGCAGCACCCTTGCACAGATTGTCGATGGCGCCCGTCGCCACCAGCACGCCCGCGCGCTTGTTGAGCGCGAGGCCGATCTGGGCGGCGTTGGTGCCGACGACCGAAGCCGTCTTGGGCTGCTGGCCGGCGTCGAGCACACGCACAAAGGTGCGCCCAGCGTAGAACTGCTTGTAGTAGTCGACAACATCCTCAAGAGCCAGGGAGTCGATGGCCTGCGGCGCGAGTGGCATCGTCACCGTGGAGAGCAGACCACGCTTGAGCGGTGCCAGGTGCGGGGTAAAGACGATGCGATCGGTCAGGCTAAGGATTTGCTCAATCTCGGGCGTGTGGCGATGCTTGCCCACGCCGTAGGCCTCCAAATTCTCGTCGGCGCTGCAAAAATGCGTACGAGCGTTACAGGACTTGCCGGCACCCGTCACGCCGCTGATGGCATCGACGATCACAGGGCCACTCTGGGCAACCCAGCCGGCGCGCACGGCGGGCGCGGCGGCAAGGCTCGTTGCGGTGGGATAGCATCCGGCGCAGGCGACCAGCACGGGTTTGCCGTCGGCATGGTCGGATGCGGCGGTCTCCAAGTCCTGGCAGAACAGCTCGGGCAGGCCAAAGGCACGGGTCTTGAGCAGCTCGGGGCTCGTGTGCTCGGCGGCATACCACGTCTCAAAGACGGACGCGTCGCTCAGTCGGTAGTCGGCCGAAAGATCGAAACAGGAAACGCCCGCGGCAAGCAGGGCAGGCACCTGCGCCATGGCCGCGGTATGCGGCACGGCCAAGAAGACGGCGTCGCAGGATTTAAGCTCGGGCGCGTCATGCATCGTGAAGACCAGATCGCTCACGCCAGCAAAGCTCGGGTAGACCGAAGACAGCGGCTGGCCGGCATCGGCGTTGGACGTAATGGCAACAAGTTCAAACTCGGGATGGCCGAGTACGAGGCGAATGAGCTCGGCACCGGCGTAACCCGCCGCACCGACAATTCCTACCTTGAGGGACATATCTAACTCCTTGTCTGCGGTTTATGCACCGGTGCGCATCCCGCAGCCGTCGTTATGAAGTGGGTTGAAACTTTAGCATCAAAAGATGCAAATATACGCAAATCTTTTGTATATTCATGCATTGAAACAAACCGGACACATTCGCTCAAAGGAATTGACAAATAAAAGTGGACTCCACACTACCCAGTGCGCTTTGCAGCACTGTTGCAATGTGGAGCTCGTTACATGCAGATATTTGATTGTCGAGGTTAACGGAAGACTCGTTTAGAGCTCGACCGGTACCCACTCGTCGTGGTTGCAGATAAAGGCCTCGGGGTCCTCAACGCTAAAGAAGACGAGCGCGGGGTCGCCGGGACCATCGTAGTGCTCGCCCAGGCGCTCTAGATGCTTCCATCCGGCCTCGCGCATATCGGGAGCAACCTGGTCATCAAGGCCCGCATGCCCGCGCAAGATGAGCCAGCCATGGCCCGGCCACCAACTCGTGGCCTCAAAGCGCTGATTTTGCAGCAGCTCCTGCCACACATCCTTGGTGCGCGCCGTCACAAACCACAGCTTGCCGTCCTGAATCTGAGCAAACGAAAACGGACGTACATGAGGCTGCCCGTCCACGCTCGTCGCCAAATACCACGCAGGCACCGACGTCAGATACTCCAATACCGTATTCAATCCGTCCACGTTTCCTCCTGTCACTAGTCTTTTTGGGTCGGGGGGTAGCTAAAATTGCCCCGTCCCAAATTAGCTACCCTAGAACTAGAGTTCGAGCTGTTCTTCGCTGCCGTCGATATCACAGAAGCGCGCGGTAATGTTGCGAACCGAGAAGAAGGCAAGGCGGCCGTCGTTGGCACTCTCGTGTTCCTCGCCGATGCCCGCCATGTGCTTAAAAGCCGCTTGACGCACCTCATCGCTCGCAACTGCGTCGTCCTCAAGCGCGGCTTCGCCAGTCAGCACGATCCAACATTCCCCCGGCTTCCAGCCCGAGAGCTCAAGCTTGGGATTCGCACTCAGCTCCGCCCACACATCCTTGTCGCGCGACGTGCAAAACCACAGCTTACCGTCATCGACCATGGCAAACGAGAACGGCCTCACGCGAGGCTGATGCCCGTCGGCCACATCGGTCGTAGCGAGATACCAGGCCGGAATGCGCCTGAGATACGAGCAGGCGCGCTCGAGCTGAGCCGTGCGATCGATATCGGTCATAGGGACCCCTTTCTTACGCTCAAATCGAGCCTAAACAAGCTGAAGATTGATAACGACAACGCAAGCCACCAGCAGCGCCATCGCCACTGCGGCCAGTGCATCCCCGCGACCAAACGCAAGCGTATGCAGGCGTGTACGCCCCTGCTCACCGTGATAGCAACGCGCGTCCATGGCGGCCGACAACGTTTCCGCATGACGGAACACGCCCGTGAACAGCGGGATCGCCACGCTGCCGAGCATGCGCACACCGCCGAGCGGACCGCCCGTCACACGCGCGCCGCGGCTGGTCTGAGCATCGGCCGTCTGCTTCATCTCGGTGGCAAACTGCGGCAGAAAACGCAGCGCGATACCCATGATCATGCCGAGCTCGTGTGCCGGAAGCCCCACGCGCGCGAACGGCGCGAGCAGACGCTCAAAGCCCGCGGTGAGGTCGAGTGTGGGCGTAGTGAGCGTGATGGCGCTCATGCCGGCCATCATCAGGGTCAGGCGGCACGCCATAAAGGCGGCAGAACGCAGTGAGCCCTCGCTTATCTGCAGAAAGCCGAGCTGCCACAGGATGCGCCCACTCTGATCGGTAAACAAGTTGAGCACCGCGACCACGACGACGATTGCCAGCAGCGGCGCCATCGACGACAGAACGCGACGAGCCGGCACTTTTGCCACGGCATAGACCAGCACGACAAAGATTGCGACCGGGGCCAGTCCGCGGAAGCTGCCGACGGTGAGCGCCGTAATCAGAAATGCGAACCCCAGAAGCAACTTGGTGCGCGGGTCCAGGCGATGGATCGCACTATCGCTCGGATAGTAGCTGCCAAACGAAAACGCCTCCATCAGCAGACCTCCTCTCGCGCGACCGTTTCGGATTTGACCTTGCCCGAGACGTTAGAAGAACCGTCTGAGCGACCGATCAGCAAATCTGCCAACTCGTCGGCCAACGACTCAACCGTATAGAGCCTGCCGCGGTGCAGCGGCACGCCCGCTTCCGCGAGCGCCAACGCCATACGCTGGGCAGCAGGTACGCCCAAACCGATCGACTTGAGCTCGTCGGCATGCGCAAACACCTGCGCGGGGGGTCCCTCGGCAAACACCGCACCTTCATTCATTACGACGATACGGTCGCAGCAATTGGCCAGGTCATCCATACTGTGCGACACCATGACAACGGTCAGGCCCTCGTCGTGAAGACGGCCAATGAGCTCCAGGAAATCCCTGCGGGCCGTCGGATCGAGACCTGCCATGGGCTCATCGAGTACCAGGACCTCGGGCTCCATAGCGAGCACGCCGGCAAAGGCCACACGTCGCTGCTGTCCGCCCGAAAGCTCAAAGGGGCTCTTGTCGCCCACCGTGGCAAGATCGAGGCCCACGCGCGAGAGCGATGACGCAACACGGCGCGCGACCTCGTCCTGCGGAAGACCAAGATTGCGCGGGCCAAACGCCACGTCCTGCACCACGGTCTCGGCAAATAGCTGGCGCTCGGGATACTGAAACACCACACCCACCTTGGCCTTCACCGCGGCGGCATCCTTCTTTTGGAACAGGTCGAGCCCCAGCGCGCGAACGTTTCCCTCTTGCGGGCGGATTAACCCGTTGAGATGCTGGACCAGCGTGGATTTACCAGAACCGGTATGGCCCGCGAGCCCTAGGAACTCGCCGCGGCGCACCGTCAACGACACGTCGCGCAGTGCCCACGGACTGGCAGGATCGTTGCCCCAGAGGGCCTGTTTGTTGGATTTACCTTCAGTGGCTGAGCGTTTATGCCAGCGACGGCGCTCGCGGGCACTCAGCGAGTAACTATACGAGAGATGCGAAATCTCGATGATGGGCTCCGACGCGCCCGCCTCGTCAGTCGCGGAAGAAGTGTTGTCAAGGACAGAAGCATCGGATGCGGAAGACCGCCCCGCGGCGCCCATCCCACTTCGCTCGGCATAATCCTGCGTAATCTCGGCGACCATATCCGCCTCGCGCACCCGCGCGTGAACGGGCACGCCCTTCGCACGAAGCGCCATGCCCAAACGGCACGACGCCGGGATATCCAGGTTGAGCTGAGCGAGCTCATTCGCCCGCGTCAGAATCTCCTCGGGCGTGCCCAGCATGGCAACTCGTCCAGCCTGAAACACGGCAACACGATCGGCCTCCGCAGCCTCTTCCATAAAGTGCGTAATCATCACAATAGTCATGCCACGGTTATGGAGCGCGTGGCAGGCCTTCATAAGGCCCTTGCGCCCACGCGGATCGAGCATCGAGGATGCCTCGTCCAAAATGAGCACGCGCGGCTCCATGGCAAGCACGCCGGCAAGCGCCACGCGCTGCTTTTGTCCACCCGAGAGGGCGTGGGTCTCGTGGCGCTCAAAGCCCACCAGACCCACGACCTTCAGCACATCTCGCACGCGCTGCGCGATCTGGACCGATTCCACTCCAAGGTTTTCGGGACCAAAGGCAATATCGTCCTCGACAAGCGTCGCCACGAGCTGGTCGTCGGGATTCTGGAACACCATGCCCGCGGTCGAGCGAATGTCATAGACCAGCTCGGAGTCGGACGCATCCATGCCGTTGACGCGCACCGTTCCCGCATCGGGCTGCAGCAGCGCATTCAGGTGCTTGGCAAACGTCGACTTGCCCGACCCGTTGCCACCGAGGATGCAGAGAAACTCGCCGTCCTCGATGTTCAGGTCGATGCCATCGAGCGCCGGCGCAGCACCGTCATAGCTAAAGGAAACGCCCCGACACTCAATCATGCGCGGCCTTTGACCTGGTTCTTCTTGGGCGTGATGAGATTAGAGACCGCCTTGTGCACCGCCAGCGTCAAAACCGAGTTGAGCACGGTCTTGATAAGGTTGAACGGCAGGACAGCGGGAAGCATAAGCGGCAGAATCACATCGACCGAGCCATACCAGAACCAAACGCCAATGGTCAGGTTCGCGACCATGGACAGCGCCGTAGCGCAAACAACGCCGAGCACCAAGCCAATCACGGCGCCCTTATAGGTATGCATCTTCTGATAGACGATAGCCGCGGGCAGAATATAGCCCAGCGTAGCCACCAAGTTCATAAGCGCACCGACCCAGTCGCCCGTGGTGAGCGCATGAATGACGATCGCCATGGCGGCAACAGCAGTGCCGGCACCAGGGCCATACGCAAATCCGCACACCATCGCCGGCACCAGCGACGGGTCATACGTCAAAAACGGCGCCGAAGGAAGGATGGGCAGCTGCACATACATAAACAACGCGCCCAAGGCACACATCAGCGCCATGGTAACGAGCTGTTTAGTGCTCCACCTATTCGTGTTCTCAAAATGGATATGCTGCGACTGTTCAGACATAAGATCACCTGCCTCTTTCATCCGGACTCTAACCGTTGGTACTGGAATCTCACCAGTTCAGCCGGCATGCGAACCAACGCACACACGGGTCGCGGACTCATCGGTTCGGTCGCAAGCACCTCGCTTGCGCCACGGCACCCCTTTGGCACCGCCCGATTTACCGCCAGTGGGGAATTGCACCCCGCCCTGAAACAGCAATTGTAAGTGTAGCACGAGCGGGTATTCGTGCAAGTAAGCCGAGGGTAATTTGTGATGAGGAAATCAACCAGGAAACGTTCCAGAAATACGCCCGGGATAAAGCAACGCATCGATTACACTGCCCAACCATCCCAAAGTGGTGAGCTTTTCGCGGCAAAGCCGCGAAACAGCAAAAGGGATCAGCAGCCGCAACAGCCACGTCCCCCGCCCATCCCAAAGTGACGCGCCTTTCGCGCAAAGCGCGAAACAGCGAAAGGAACACGTATCCCCATCAACCACATCCTTCTCCGCCCGCCGACCTCAAGGCCGTAAACGCAGGGAATCCGGGGGCTGGACGGGGGCTTCTCTCCGGAACTCTCCGCAGGACGCAAAGAGGCTCCGCAGCGCGAAGCGCGATGCGGAGCCTCTTTGCATGTCCGAGGACGTTCCGGAGAGAAGCCCCCGTCCCGCCCCCGGATTCCCGGTGGGAGTTCTAGACCTTGTCGGCCTTAGTACATACCGCCGCCCTGCTGACCAGCGGTGGCAGCAGCGATAGCGTCCTCAAGCTGAGTGTTCTTGGGAACATCGGAGACGGTGGCCTCGGTGATGAGGATCAGGCTGGCGACGGAAGCAGCGTTCTGCAGGGTGACGCGGCTGACCTTGACGGGGTCGAGGACGCCCATCTCGATCATGTCGCCCCACTCGCCGTTGGCAGAGTTGAGACCCTGGCCGGCGGGCAGCTCGGCAACCTTGTCGACCACGACGGCACCCTCAAAGCCAGCGTTCTTGGCGATGGTGGCGACCGGAGCAGTCAGAGCCTTCTTGACGATGTCGACGCCGATCTTCTCCTCGGGGTCGTCAAGCTCAACGGCGTCGAGCGCAGGAGCAGCGTCCATGAAGGCGACGCCGCCACCGGCGACGATGCCCTCCTCGACAGCGGCGCGGGTAGCCTGCAGGGCGTCCTCGACGCGGTGCTTGATTTCCTTGAGCTCGGACTCGGTAGCAGCGCCGACCTTGATGACGGCAACGCCACCGGAGAGCTTGGCCAGGCGCTCCTGGAGCTTCTCACGGTCGAAGTCAGAGGTGGTGTTCTCCATCTCGCCCTTGATCTGAGCGATGCGGGCGTCGATGGCCTCCTTGGAACCAGCGCCGCCGACGACAACGGTGTTGTCCTTGGAGATGGTGACGGACTTAGCGGTACCGAGCATATCGGCGGTGATGTCAGCGACCTTCACGCCCAGTTCGTCCAGAGCGGCCTGGCCACCGGTGAGGACGGCGATGTCCTCGAGGATGCGCTTGCGGCGATCGCCGTAGCCCGGGGCCTTGACGGCGCAGACGTTGAGGGCGCCACGGATCTTGTTGAGGACCAGGGTGGGCAGAGCCTCGCCGTCGATGTCCTCAGCGATGATGAGCAGGCCACGACCGGCGCGCTGGACAGCCTCGAGAACAGGCATGATGTCCTGGACGCTGGAGATCTTCTGGTCGGTGATGAGGATGTACGGATCCTTCATCACGGCCTCCATGCGGTCGTTGTCCGTGACGAAGTA
>CABVDE010000036.1 GCA_902496945.1 uncultured Collinsella sp. | reverse complement strand
ATAGGGGGCTCCCACAGGCGAGCTACGTTTATGTACTAGCAGCTACACCGGATCCCCGCCACTAGAATCTGTAAAAGTGAAACCAAATAAAACTTACTAGTAGTCGATACAGCAAAGAGAATATCCCTTTGTCGCATCGGCTACCAGAAAGATAGTTGTTTTAAAGCGAGTAGCCTCCCGCCCGCCTCTCACACATATCGTTCCACGCGCAGTTTCGCAGCGAGCGAAGCGAAGCGAGAATGTTTGAGCATGGAATGATATGTGTGAGAGGCGGGCGGGAGGGATACGAGCGCCCTAGGCGACGCCGCTGGAGCCGAAGCCTCCGTTGCCTCGGTCGGTTTCGTCTAGTTCTTCTACCTCTACGAGATTGACCGTGGGGACTTCTTGGATGACGAGTTGTGCTATGCGGTCGCCTTTGTTGATTTGGATGTTGTTGGTGGGATCCAGGTTGATGAGGATGACTTTGAGTTCTCCTCGGTAGTGGGCGTCGATGAGGCCCGGTGTGTTGACTATAGACAGGCCCTGTTTGATGGCCAAGCCGCTGCGGGGCTGGACAAAGCCTGCGTAGCCATCGGGCAGCGCAATGGCAAGGCCAGTGGAGACCAAGCGGCGCTCGAAGGGCTTGAGCGAACAGTCCTCGTTGGAGCGCAGATCCAAGCCGGCGTCGGTCGGGTGGGCGTATTTAGGAAGCTCGACGGTGGGGTCGAGACGCTTTATGTTGACGGTAATGTTGGACATGGAATCACCTTAACTTGTCGAGCTCTTGCAGAAACTCATCGACGTCTTTGAAATCGCGGTAGACCGAGGCAAAGCGGATGTAGGCAACCTTGTCGATCTTGGCCAAGCGCTTGAGCACCATGTCACCCAACTCATGGGACGTGACGGCCGTCAATGTGCGAGAGCGCAGCTCGACCTCAATGTCGTCGATAATCTCATTGAGCTTCTTAGTGTCGATATCGCGCTTGATGGTGGCGCGCATCAAGCCGACGAGCAGCTTATTACGATCGAACCGCTGCTTGGTTCCGTCTGACTTAATGACCTCGATTGGGTCTTCGCATCGCTCGAACGTTGTAAAGCGGTAGTTACACGAGCAACATTCACGACGGCGCTTAATGGTGTTATTTGACTCCTGCATACGGGAATCAACGACGCGTGTATGTGCCTTGCCGCATTTGGGACAGCGCATGGTACCTCCTCTTAAACGATAACAAGGGTACCATGCACAGCGCGATAATGATTACGAACGAGTAGGAACCTTAAGATGCGCACCGGCGGCGAGCGAACCATGCTCCAGATGATTGACGCTACGAATCATGTCAGAGGTCTCTTGCGTGGAAAGGCCTTCAATTGGATATTCCTCGGCAAGCGACCAAAGAGAATCGCCAGGCTGAATGCGAATGGTCTCGTAGGTAACGTTGGAAACCGACTCGGCATACGCGGCGTGACGAGCGCTAAAGACCGACGTAGCGAGGACAAAGAAGAGCGTAAGCGCAACGGCAACGGCGACAATCGTCGGAACCTTCAGGGCAACGCGGACCGGCGCGGCTACAGCCTGCTGATTGCGAGCGGGCTTTACGGTCAAAGGCTGAAAACCGGAGCGGCCGCCCTGAACAACCGTAAAAGTGGGTTCTGCAGGGGTCTCGAGCTTAAGGGCGAGGTTTCCCTGGACCATATTCGTTGCGTTCATCATGTTCTCCTCTCGCGTGTTTTGCTGAGAACAGTTTTATCAAGCCGCGCGGACAAAAATGTCTAGCGCGAGAACGAATGTTCGGTTATTATTATCTTCGAACAGTTGTTCCTGTCAAGCAAAATTCGAACATTTGTTTGGCATGGGTAGAGAGGATCCCCTGATGGCTCGCAAAATTACCAAGCGTCAGCAGCAAATTTACGACTTCATCAAGGAATATCAGCAGGAGAAGGGCTATCCGCCCAGCGTGCGCGAGATGGCTTCTGCCGTGGGCCTTTCCTCCCCCAGCACCGTGCACGCCCATCTCTCTGCCCTGGAGGCGCGTGGGCTACTCAAACGCGATGCAACCAAACCGCGCGCCCTGGAACTCTTTAACGAGGACGGTTCCTCTGTCTCAACTTCTAAAACTGACGAGCCCACCGCACCTCGCGGAACGGTCTTGCTGCCGCTCGTTGGTCGCGTCGCGGCTGGGATTCCCATTCTGGCCGAGCAAAATATCGAGGACACTTTTACTATCCCGACCGAAATCGCCACTGATCAGGGTTCCTTTATCCTTGAGGTGCATGGGAGCTCAATGATCAATGTCGGCATCTTCAATGGGGATTACATCATCGTCCGTGAACAAAAGAGTGCCATGAACGGCGAAATTGTCGTGGCTATGATTGATGGTTCTGCGACCGTCAAGACGTTCTACAAGGAGCAGGGACGCGTACGCCTGCAGCCCGAGAATGACACCATGGAACCTATCTATGCAACGAATCCCGTTATCCTGGGCAAAGTCGTCGGTCTGATGCGCCGGTTCTCATAATGCAAAACGCATCACCATCTTTGATACCGTCCGCGGGTTTACGATGATTTCAATGGCAGGTTTTCACACTTGCTACGATCTCGCCTACCTGTACGGCTGGAAAATGCCATGGTTTACCCAGACTGTCTTCGCAGCGCGCACGATCCAAAGATGTGAAAACCAGCCCCAAGCTGGGCTTACGCCAATCCCCTGCCGGCGCTTGCCGGCCTCGGGCGTCATGCACTCCCCTTTTACCTACTGCATCAGCCTATCATTCTGGGCGTTTTGGAACTCGTCTACTCGGTGCGATAACGCTCGAGCCGCGGTGCAATACGAGCCGGCAGTTTCGCCACAATACGAACGCCGTCCTTAAGGTACTCCTCGTGCATAAGGGTTCCCTGCTCATGCACAAGGGTGATGAGGGCGCCTTCGCGATATGGAATGTCGGCCGAGAGAAGGACATCGGTAGCAGCCGCTTCACGAGCGATGCGGCCAACGAGATCGTCAAGGCCCTCGCCCGTTTGAGCCGAGAAAAGAACGGCCTCGGGATAGCGGCGACGGAAGCCTAGGCGGTCCACGCTATCGAGCAGGTCGATTTTGTTAAAAACGGTCAACGTCAGACGCTCTCCGGCACCGATCTCATCAAGCACGCGGTCGACAGCCTCCAGCTGCCGCTCATAATCCTCATCAGACGCATCTACGACCTTGAGAATTAGATCGGCACCCAACACCTCGGACAGCGTCGATTTAAAGGCATCGACCAAACCATGCGGCAGCTTTTGAATAAAGCCAACGGTATCGGTAATCGTCATGCCGCGACCGCCGGGCAGACGATACGAACGCGTCGTCGGATCGAGCGTGGCAAACAGCTTATCCTGCGAAAGTACCCTAGATCCAGTCAGACGATTGAGTAACGTCGATTTACCGGCATTGGTATAACCGGCTAACGCGACGCGAAACGCCGGTGACTCAATGCGACTCTTGGATTGAACATCGCGACGCTGTTCAACCTGCTTAAGCTCACGACGAAGCACGGCAATCTTATTGCGAATCAAGCGACGGTCGACCTCGAGCTGGCTTTCACCCTGGCCAAAGCGCGAACCGATGCCGCCGCGCGTCTGCTCCTTGGCAAGATGGCTCCACATGCCGCGCAGACGAGGCAGCAGATACTGCAGCTGTGCCAGCTGTACCTGCAGACGCCCCTCACGCGTCTGAGCATGTAGGCCAAAAATATCGAGGATTAACGCCGTGCGGTCGATAATTTTAACCGGTTCGCCCACAGCCTTCTCAAGATAGGATTGCTGTGAGGGCGTCAGGTCGTCGTCAAAGATAACAACATCGGCATCCATGCGATGAACCAGGCCGCAAAGCTCCTCAACCTTGCCGGAACCGATAAACGATTTAGGATACGGCTTTACCAAACGCTGAGACAATCGTGCCACGCATTGAGCGCCAGCCGTGTGAGCAAGGCGCTCCAGCTCATCAAGCGAGCGATCGAGCGGCCATGCATTGTCGCGCCACTCAACACCAACTAAAATGGCACGCTCGGGCTCGGGTGCCGTGGGAACAAGGGGGAAACGGGCCATTAGGCAGCCTCAATACGATGCAGGATATCCTCAACGACCTCATCGATCGCACATTCATCCATATCAAACCACACGATACGGTCGTCGCGCTTAAACCACGAAAGCTGACGCTTGGCATAACGACGCGAACGCATCTTAATGAGCTCGCGAGCCTCTTCCATGCACATCACGCCATTGAAGGCATCGATGATCTCTTTATAGCCAATTGCCTGCATCGACGTCAGGGCATCTCCCAGCCCCTGGTCCATAAGACCACGGACTTCATCAACAAGACCCTGCTCAAACATCAGATCGACGCGCAGATTAATGCGCTCATAGAGCACCTCACGATTACGCGTCAGGCCAAACCACAAGGCATGATAGCGCTCACGCGGGACGCTGAATTTCGACTTCTGCTGGGCATACGATACACCGTCATCATGCATCTCGAGCGCGCGAATCACGCGACGCACGTTATGAGGATGGATGACGGCAGCTGACTCGGGATCACGCTCGGCAAGAAGGGCATGCAGCGCCTCCTCACCAATACGCTCGGCAAGCTCCTGATACCCCACACGCCGATCATCCTCAAGTTCTCCCGAGGGAAAGTCCATCTCATCGAGGGCGGCCTTGATATACAGGCCCGTACCGCCGCAAAACACCGGCAGGCGTCCCGACCCAAGGAGACGTTCAACATGCGCGCGGGCGTCAGCCTGATAAAGCGCAGCTGAGTATGCCACACCCGGCTCTACGATGTCAACGAGACGCAACGGCGCCGTACACTCATCGGAAGCCATCTTTGCAGTACCGATGTCCATGCCGCGATAGATTTGCATCGCATCGCACGACAGCACTTCGGACGAAAGGCGAGCGGCCAAACGATCAGCGACATCACTTTTGCCAACCGCAGTCGGACCGACGATCGCAACAGCGGAAAGGCCTGCCCCGGGAGAAATCATTAGCGCGGCTCGCCCACAACGGAGCCAGACAGATACCACGTCTTGGCGACATCTACATCAACGTCGACGATCTTACCGATAAGCTGATCGATGCTGTAGCCCTCGGGAATGGGCGCGTGCACGGTCTGATTCTTGGGGCTCTTGCCCAGCAGGACCGCATCGTTCTTCTTGCTCGTACCCTCAATGAGGGCCGGCACCAAAGTATGAAGCTCACCCTGGTTGTACTCGTGTGCCGTGGTCTCGATAACCTTAACCAAACGGTTAAAACGCTCGATAATAACCTCATGCGGCGTGGGATCCTCAATCTCGGCAGCCGGGGTACCAGCGCGCTTGGAATAGATGAAGGTATATGCCTGAGCATAGCGAACCGTCTCGGCAAGTGAGAGCGTCTGCTCAAAGTCATCCTCAGTCTCACCAGGGAAGCCAACGATAATGTCGGTCGAGAGCGCGATATCGGGCATACGATTGCGGATGCGATCGACCAGGCCCAGATAATCCTCGCGCGTATAGCGGCGATTCATCTCTTTGAGGATGCGCGTAGAACCCGACTGAACGGCCAGATGCAGCTGCGGCATAACGGCAGGCGTCTCGGCCATAGCATCGATGGTCTCGGGCAGAAGGTCCTTTGGGTGCGAGGAGGTAAAGAAGATGCGCTCTACACCCGTATCGCCAACGACACGAAGCAGATCGGCAAAGCGCGGCTTGCCAAACAGATCGCGACCATACGAGTTAACATTTTGGCCCAGCAGCGTTATCTCGCGCACGCCCTGGCGTACCAGGCCGGTAACCTCGTCAACAATCTCCTCGAAGGGGCGGCTCTTTTCGCGACCGCGCACGTACGGCACGATGCAATAGGTGCAGAAATTATTGCAGCCCGTCATGATGGGAACCCAGGCGTGATACTGGGTCTCGCGATGCCACGGCATGCTCATGGCATCCGTGTCCTCATGCTCATTGGTGCGGATATGACGCTTGCCATCCAGGAACGCCTCGGCAATGAGCTCGGCCACATGAGCGATGGAATGTGTACCGAAGATGACGTTGACGTTATCGACGTTGGTAAGCAGGCCCTCGCCATCGCGCTGAGCGATGCAGCCACCAACGGCAACCACACGCTTGCCCGAAGGCGAAGGGGGTAGGCTCTTACAGGAATTGCACTGACCGTACAGACGAGTATCGGCGGCCTCACGCACACAACATGTCATAAAGACAACGATATCGGCATGCTCGGGATCGAGCGCCATGAGGCAGCCACACGAATCAAGCAGGCCGCTCACACGCTCGGAGTCGTGCTGATTCATCTGGCAGCCAAAAGTGCGGATAAAGTAGGTTTTACCGGCAAGAATATCGCGTGCAGAACGCTGGTCCATGTGTATAAGTCCTAACGATGGAGAGTGAAACGAGGCAAGCAGAAGCTATGCCACAGGCTTAACGTCATCCATAACAACGTTATCCATAGCAGCTCGATTAATCTGGTGAACATAGATAGAGAGTCGGATGGCCGTGCGCGACTCCCCGTTAATGAGGATGTCGGAGAACACGGGCGCGCAGGAGATATCAAAACCGGTTGGAATCAAAAACCCGCGCGCGATAGCCACGGCCTTAATGGCCTGGTTGACGGCACCGGCGCCGACACACTGGATGTTGACGGGTACACCATCCTTGACCATGCCGGCGATGGCGCCGGCAACGGACGCGGGCGATGATTTGCTTGATACCTTCAGGCAATCCATGAAGAAACTCCTGCATTTAAAAGTACGTTTTAACTGCAATAACTGTATCGTACCGAGTGGACTCGGTAAAGGCACTATTCCTCTTTGGCAAGATCGAAGGTCACGGTGATTCGATCACGCGAAACGCGAATCTTTGGGTCGCCGCAAAGGTTGAGATAGTACCGGGCGGCAAGGTCATTAAAGTCGCGCTCCACAGCGCGCGAAAACTGTGCCATGTCGTCCTTGGCGATACGCAGCCCGCGACGATCCTTAGCAAGATCGACAGGAGCTGGAGCATGCGAAGATGAATCACGCTCGCGCAACAGCCGCGCGGTCACACCGCGAACAGGCTTAATCTGCCCTGCCAAAATGCGATGGGCCGTACGCTCGGACATCTCAAGACCCAAACCCGAACAGATGCGGATAAAGTCCTCGGCATCTGACGCAAGGCCTAGACGGTCGACAACTGGAAGCTCGCTCTCGTCATCGATGAAGAGGAGACGCGATGTATCGAGCCGGCTGGACGCCTGGGCATAGAGGGTCGCGGCGATCTCGGACGGAGAGCCCAGATAGACATCGCAACCACGCAACTCCTCGAGCGCGAACTCACAAGCAGCGCGAATGATGTTGTGGGGACCTCGGGCACAAACGTAATGACCGTCCTCGTCCTTCACGGCCTGGGGCCAACTGGACTGATCGGCACGCTCACCGAGGCGGTCGGTTGCGACGCACACCTTAAAGGCGGAACCAAGATCGACACCGGACGTGACCACACGGGCCTCATCGGTGTTCTGCTTGATCGAAAACAATGCCATGCCACGACCGTGAACGCCCCAACGGTCCATCTTCATGCTCTCGAGCTTGGAAGTGACACGGGCATCGAAGATACGCTCTTGCATATCCCGCGGAACACCCGAACCGTTATCCAGAAAGACAAGCGTGCGGACGCCATCTTCCTTGGTCGTGGCGAGATAGACCTTGTCGGCGCCGGCATCGCGAGCATTGCGGAGCATTTCGATGACGATATCCTCGACATGCTGAATATCGTGCTTTGCCTGGCGCCGCTCGGCCTCCGAAACGCGGAGGCGGACATACCCCTCGCCAAGGTTCTCCTCGACGCGAAGGTTGCCCTCCCCCGACATCGACGCGATAAATGAGATGAGCTCGTTCGCGTCGCTCATGTTATTTAGCGATATCGACAGCGCGGCTCTCGCGAATCACGACAACGCGCACCTGGCCGGGATACTCCATCTCTTCCTCGATCTGATGGGCGATATCATGAGCCAGGACCGTGGACTGGGCATCGGAGATCTTGTCCGGCTGAACCATGACGTGGACCTCGCGACCAGCCTGCATGGCATAGGTACGCTCGACGCCGTCATGAGAGTTGGCGATCTCCTCGAGCTTCTCGAGACGTTTGATGTAGTTCTCGGCAGACTCGCGACGGGCACCGGGGCGAGAGGCAGAGACAGCATCGGCGGCCTGTACCAGGACATCGAGCACCGTGTTGGGGTCGACATCGGCATGGTGAGCCTCGATAGCGTGGACGATAACGGGCTTCTCGCCATAACGGCGGGCAAGCTCGGCGCCAATGACGGCATGCGGGCCCTCGACGTCGTGGTCGATTGCCTTGCCCAGGTCGTGCAGCAGACCGGCGCGCTTGGCGGTCACAACGTCGAGGCCAAGCTCGGAAGCCATCACGCCGCACAGATCAGAGACCTCAAGGGAGTGCTGGAGGACGTTCTGGCCAAACGAAGTGCGGTAGCGCAGGGCACCGAGGGTCTTGACGATCTCGGGGTGTAGGTCGTGGATGCCGGTATCGAAGGCAGCCTGCTCGCCAGCCTCGCGCACGCGCTGCTGAACCAAGTCGGCAGCCTTGTGATACATCTCCTCGATGCGGGCGGGATGAATGCGGCCGTCGGCGATGAGGTTCTCGAGGGCGACGCGGGCGGTCTCGCGACGGACCGGGTCGAAGCTCGAAAGGACGACGGTCTCGGGCGTGTCGTCGATCACGAGGTTGACGCCGGAAACCTGCTCGAAGGTGCGGATGTTGCGACCCTCGCGACCGATGATGCGGCCCTTGAGGTCATCAGAGGGAATGTGCACGGAGGTAACGGTGACCTCGGCAGTGTGATCGGCAGCGCAGCGCTGAATCGCCAGGGACAGAATCTCTTGGGCGATCTTGTGGCACTCGGCGCGAACCTGCTGCTCGGACTCGCGAATGATCGTGGCGGCCTCGTGGGTGACCTCGCCGCGAACCTTATCGAGGAGCTCCTTGTGGGCGTCCTCGCGGGTAAGGTCGGCGATACGCTCGAGCTCGGAGGTCTGCTTTGCGCAGAGTTCCTCGAGCTCACGGGAGCGCTTCTCGACCTGGCGAGCCTGGCTGGACAGCTGATGCTCGCGCTTGTCGAGAGCGTCGTTACGACGATCGAGGGACTCCTCGCGCTGCATCACGCGGTTCTCAAGCGTGCGAATCTCGTTCTTACGCTGCTTGTCCTCGGCCTCGGCGGCCTGCTTGTTCTTGATGATCTCCTCTTTAGCCTCGAGCAGAGCCTCTTTTTTGAGGGTCTCGGCCTGACGCTTAGCATCACCGATCAGGGACTCAGCCTGTGCATGTGCCGACTGAATCTTTTCGTCGGCCTCGTGAAGACTACCCTGCTTGGCGGTGCGCATGTAGACAATGGCGACGACGGCACCCAAAACGATGCCAACGAGCGCTGCGATGATAGGCATGCTCACTCCTTTTTATGGATTCGTTACACATCAAAGCGAACCGTCCTTACGAACGGCTCGCGACATTTGAGTAATATGGGCGCAGCTTATGCGGGTCGGATACAGATAAACATATAAACAAACTCATCACAGATGAGCACATATCACAAAGCAAATGACATTATTTATCGTACGTTGAACCGCAACAACTGTCAAATAAATAGCCCCAGTACGGCGGCTAAAACGCGGTGAACGGCAGGTCATAAAACGCATGCGACTAAACCGCACATTCCTCGCTTTCGGCATCAAGGCGCGCCTTAACGGCATCGGCGGCGATGTGATACGAGAAACCCTTGCCCATCAAAAACCGAACCAGTTTTTCGAACCCTCGCGTCTCAGGGACACGCCGCTTGGCGAGCAAGGCCGATGCGCGCGTCAAATCGTCTTCGACGGCAAAAAATTCCTCGGGATAACCGGGGATGTCATCGAGCACAACATGACGACGCTTGAGTTCGGTCTCGATCTTGCGCTGTCCCCAACCGCGCCGCTTGCGTTCCTCGATAAAGTACGAGCAAAAGCGGTTCTCGTCTAAAAAGCGATACTCGGTGGCGCGCTCGACGGCGAAATCGATCGCGGGCTGGTGAAAGCCCAAACGAGCCAACTTGTCCCGGACCTCGCCCGTCGCATGGTCGCGTCGCGATAACATTTCGGTCACCATGGTGAGAGCACATTTACGCTCGACGTGCTGCACCGCCTCGAGAAACTCGTCCCAGTCACAGGGAAGATCGGGTCGGTTTTTAATGTACAGGCGCGCGACCCGCACGGGAATCCAAATGGACCGCTCAAAACCGCCCTCAAGCTGACAATCGATATGTGCGCAAGGCTTTTTGGACGCATACCCGCTCAAGAACGAGGAGGCCGCCTTCTTATCGGGAAAGACGACCGTGGCCTCGGTCACCGTATACGACATGAGCGTAACCGCTACTCGTCGTCATCATCGAGCATGGCGGAACCATCGATGGCGTAAAGCTCGTCAAATTCCTCAGGCGCAGGCTGATCGGTCAGCTCGACCTCGGACGGAGCATCGTCATCAAACTCAAGCCCGCAGGCAAGGCGGACCTTATGCTCAATCTCGTCGGCGCAATCGGGGTGTTCGCGCAGGAACGCCTTGGCGGCCTCGCGACCGTTGCCGAGCTTGTCCTCGCCATAGGCAAACCAGGAGCCCATCTTCTTGCAGATGCCGCACTCGACAGCCATGTCCAAGATCGAGCCCTCCTTAGAGATGCCCGTACCGTACATGATGTCGAACTCTGCAGAACGGAACGGAGCTGCCACCTTGTTCTTAACGACCTTGGCGCGCACGCGGTTACCGATAACCTCGTCCTTAAGCTTAATGCTGTCGATACGGCGAATGTCGATACGCACCGAAGAGAAGAATTTAAGGGCGCGGCCACCAGTCGTGGTCTCGGGGTTGCCGAACATGACACCGATCTTCTCACGCAGCTGGTTGATGAAGATGCACGTCGTGTTGGACTTGGACAGCGAACCGGCGAGCTTACGGAGCGCCTGGCTCATCAGGCGAGCCTGAAGACCGACCGTAGTGTCGCCGATCTCGCCCTCGATCTCGGCACGCGGGGTCAACGCGGCGACGGAGTCGACGACGATGGCATCGATGGCGCCGGAACGCACGAGCATGTCAACAATCTCGAGCGCCTGCTCACCTGTATCGGGCTGGGAAATGAGCACCTCATCGATATCCACGCCGATGCGCGCGGCATAGGTGGGGTCGAGCGCATGCTCGGCATCGATAAACGCCACAACGCCGCCCATAGCCTGGGCCTCGGCCAGGATCTCGAGCGAAAGCGTCGTCTTACCGGAGGACTCGGGACCGTAAATCTCGACGATGCGGCCGCGCGGCACACCGCCGATACCCAGAGCGGCATCGAGTGCAAGAGCGCCCGTGGGGATGGCCTCGACCTCGAGCTCGGGACCGCCGTCACCATACCTCATAATGGAACCTTGACCGAACTTCTTCTCGATCTCGGCCTTGGTGGTGGCGATCATATCTTCGCGCTCTTTACCCGTCGTGGGTGCATGAACGGTACGTACGGGACCTGAATTCTTGGCCATGAATAGCCCTCCTCTTAACAACCTGCATCGATAATAAACGAACGGCTGTTCGTGGTCAACCGTTCAGGCCAATCATATGCAGGCAGTCTTTCCAAAACCCAACCAAACGCCGACCAAACACTGACCAAATGCTTGACCACAAAGGGCACAATCAGAACATGGCAGGCAAAAATACGCCTATGTCCAGCACAAACGCCAAATCAGCCTAAGGTCCCTATCTCCACAATTAAGGGGCCCGTAGGCCCCTTAAATCACGTCTATTCCATAGAGTTGAGCGCAAGGGCAATACGTACCAATGCCTCCGTGACCGCATGGGCACGAACACACGAACGGTCGCCCTCATAGTGGCAGCGCACAGAGTCCACGACCGGCACTTCCCCATCAGCCGAGCGATACGCCCAGCCAATATAGAAAGTACCCGCCGGATCGTCCTCGGTACCGCCACCGGGGCCGGCATAACCCGTTGCACTCACGGCAATATCGCTCTGGTACAGCTCCAGCGAACCCGCCGCCATCTCGCGCGCGGTCTGATGCGACACCGCGGTATAGCGGTCGAGCGTCTCCTGCTCAACACCAAGTACGCGATGTTTGATCTCATCACAGTAGGTCACCGCACCGCCACGCAGTACCGCCGAGGCGCCCGGGATATCGGCAATCGTCGAGGCGATCATACCCGCCGTCAGCGACTCAGCCGTCGACACCGTCACGCCACGGGCGCTCGCGCGCTCGACAATATCGCGCGTCAGCACCTCGTTATGTGCGGAAATCTGCTCAAAAGAGTCCGTCATACCCACCAGGACCTAGACCGAAAAGACGATCTTGCGGCAGTTCCAGAAGTACTGGGCGCCCGAGATAACAGTCAGAATAACGGCAACGGCGTACAGGAAGCGCGACACCGAGTAGATGCCAAGCGTCAACGCCACCGGGCCAAGGTGCAAACCGGCCATCGCAAAGACGCACAGGTAGCCACAGATGGAGACCATCGTGGTCGCCGTCTTATACTTGCCGAGCTTATCGGCCGCGACGACCACGCCGGCGGCACTCGCGACCATGCGCAGGGCGCTTACCAGCAGCTCGCGGAACAGGATGATGAACACGGACCACACCGACACGGCACCAAAGTCCAAGAACAGCAGCAGGGCCGAGAACACGAGCAGCTTATCGGCGATGGGGTCCAAGAATTTACCGAAGTCGGTGATCTCGTTGCGCGAACGCGCCAGATAGCCGTCAACCTTATCGGTGCACGACAGGATCACATACAGAATAAAGGCGGCAGCGGCGAGCGGGCCGTCGAAGGTGCTCCAATCCGTACCGGCAACGCTCGTGTGAGAAAGCGCCGAAACGATCATGAAAACCGGAATAAAGACGATGCGCACGCACGTCACGATATTGGCGGGCGTCCAGACACTCGTCAGTTCCTTTTTGCTCTCGTCAGCCACAACGCTCTCCTACTCCACAACATGACCGATAAGCTCGTAGCAGAAGCTATCGGTAAACTCGACGGTCAGAATATCGCCCACGGACGCCTCACTTGCGTCCAGATGCACCGCGCCATCGGAATCGGGCGCCTGGAACCAGGCATGGCCGATCAGCTCGGCGCCGTCCTCGGTCTCCTCAATGCCGTCGACGATCACCTGGGCACGCTCGCCCACATGGGCGGCAGTTGCAGCAAAACCGAGTGACTCGGCCAGGTCCATGGCCTCCTGGGCGCGCTCGAGCTTGACCTCTTCATCGACCTGACCCTCCATCTTGGCGGCCAAGCTACCCTCCTCCTGCGAGTAGGCAAATACGCTCGTGTAGTCAAAGCCCACGGTGTCCATAAAGTCAATAAGGTCGCGGAACTCGTCGTCGGTCTCAGTCGGGAAGCCGACCATGGCCGTGGAACGAATCACGATACCGGGGATACGCTCACGCAGATCGCGGAACAGATCCTCGAGCTCCTGGCGCGAACCGGAGCGGCGCATAGCCTTAAGGATGCGCGCGTCGCAGTGCTGTACGGGGATATCGATATAGGGCAGGACCTCGGGCGTATCGCGAATGGTCTCGACAAGCTCATCGGTCATACCCTCGGGCTGCAGATAGAGCACGCGGACCCAGACGTTCTGCGGACGAACGGCCTGGGCAACTGCCTGCAGTAGCTGCGCCAAGTTGCGCGGCGAACCTTCGGCAACATCCTCATCGGCAAAGTCGGTGCCCCAAATACCCGTGTCCTGACCGATCAGCACGATCTCGCGCACGCCGCCGGCAACCAGATCGCGTACCTCAGAAATAATGCTCTCGGCATTGCGCGAGTGATAGCGGCCGCGGATATAGGGGATCATGCAGAAGCTGCAGAAGCGGTTGCAGCCATCGGAAATCTTGACGTAGGCGACCGCACCCTCGACAGTACGCTTGACCTGCGGAATATAGGCAGCGATCTCGCGCTCGACGCCCAGGACGCCATCAATGACCGCCACGATGCCATCTTCCTCATCGGCCTTCACAAAGGCAGCGACCTCGGGCAGCTCGTCGGGCAGGTCGTCGCCATAGCGCGACGGCACGCAGCCGCACATGACGATGGGGCAAGAGCGAACACCGTCCTGAACCTCGTTGGCGAGCTCGAGCGTAGTCTCGATGCTCTCAGACGTTGCGGAGGCGAGGAACGAGCATGTATTGACAATTGCGATATCGGCATCCTGCGGGTCGAATGCCTCCTCGTAGCCTGCGGCGGTCAAAAGAGAACGCATGCGGTCGGTGTCAACCTCGTTCTTAGCGCACCCGAGGGTGATGTAGAGCACGGAGCCCAACGGTGTATCCATGTTGGAGAGCGGTCCTTTCGAATGAATTAGCGGTAGTTGGTGAACTGCAGCGGCTGGCCGTAGTCCTGGTCGCGCAGAAACTGGATCACGGTCTGCAACGCGTCCTTCGAAGCAGAGGAAACGCGCAGTTTGTCGGCCTCGATCGTCACCTTGACCTTGAGCTTTTGGTCCTTGATGTCCTTATTGATCTTCTTGGCGGTCGCCTGGTCGATACCCTCGACGATATGGCCGAGCACGCGCACGGTGCCGCCCGACGCCGCCTGCGGAGCATCCCACGAGACAGCCTTGAGGTCGATGCCGCGCTTGATGAGCTTGGAGCTCAGCACGTCGATAATCTGCTTGGAGACAAAGTCGGCCGGGGCGTTGATCGTAAAGAGCTTGTCGCCCTTCGACAGCTCGATCGTGGCGCCGGAGTCCTTAAGGTCATAGCGCTGAGAAATCTCGCGCGTGGTCTGCTGGAAGGCGTTGTCGACCTCCTGCATGTTGACCTCGGAGACGACGTCGAAACTGGAATCTTTAGCCATGATGTTTCCTTTCGCGTACGAGCGGCTTAGTAGCTGTCGTATGAATAGTCGGTAGAATCGGTGGTCGCCTGACCGTCAGTTGCGGCATCGGTGCCGTCGGTGGTATCGGTACCATCGGTGGTGTCGGCACCATCAGTGCCTTCACCATTCTCGGAATCAGTCGTCTCCTTCTTGGGAACGGTGATCGTCACACGCGCAACGCCCGACGTCTTGGTGTCGTAACGGACCTTTTCGCCGTTCTTGGTAACGGTGACATCGGAAGGCTTGGATGTGGTGATCTCGATCGAGGACTCGGGCGTGTACTCCTGCTCAAAGGGGCCAGTCGCCTGGGCGCCATAGACCGACTTGCCGTCGACCTTGACCTCAATCCACGCGGTCTTTCCCTTGGCAACGGAGACCTTGACCTTCGTGACCTCGTTCTCTTCCTTCTTGGCCGTCGTCTTGGTGGCGTCCGAATCGGTCGACTCATTCGTCGCCTCATCAGCGTCTTCGTCGTCGACCGTTTCGGTCTTCTTATAAGACTTCTTGGTCGTCGTCTTGGTAGCAGCGGGCGTCTCGGGCGTGGTCTCGGGCGTCGAAGATGCGCAGCCGCGCAGAAGCACCACGATGAGCACAATCAACAGCAGCGCCACGGCACCGATGCCAGCGTAGACGATACGCGGATCGAGCCTGTTGTTTTGAGAATTACGGGATCCGCCGCGTCCACGATTGGAACTGCTGCGGCTGACTCCCTGGGGCACACGGCCTCGACCACTATCGGAACGACCGCGATAGCCGCCCTGGCCCTGAAAGCTGCGCTGACCCGAGCGGGGCGCAACTTCACCGCGGCCTTGATAGCCACGCTGGCCCGAACGCGGAGCCGAAGAGCGCTGACCATACGGCTGATATTGAGAGCGAAGACGCGGCGTCATCTGCGTGGCATCGGCATCCGCATAGCCACTGCGAGAGCGTCCGGTGGAGACACCACGGTAACCGCGACCGGAATAGCCACCGTCGCCGTAGCCGGCACGAGGGTCACGCGCCACGCCGCGAGCAGCGGGAAGTGCACGGTCCTCGGGCATCGGCGTGCTGCGGAACCGGTCACGCTGCGAGCGAATCTCCTCGCCCGAACCCGTCTCGGTAATATAACCGGCCTGCTGTGGACGCTGTCCATAGCGGGTCGAACGACCGCCCTGAACCATCAGGAAACGCCCGTTGTCGACCGAGGAACGCGAATTGACGTAGCCGGCGGCGTCCTGAAAACGGCCGCCCTGCTGCGACGTCTCACGTTCGTATGCCATCAGGTCGTCAAAGTAGGCATTGACGACCTCACGCGGATTGAGGCCCAAAAAGCGAGCATAGCTCGAAATCATGCCCTGCGCATAGCCGCGCGGCGGCATCGAAGCAAAGTTACCGGTCTCGAAAAACTCGATGATCTGCGGCCTGATTTTGATGGTGTTGGCGACCTGCTGAATGGAAAGGCCCATTCGGCGACGCTGCTCGAGCAGCATGTCACCAAAACGTGCAGCCATCAGAATCCTCCCAACTCACGATCTTCACGTGCCATCTCGGCGTCGACAGATTCCAGCGCGGCAAGCCCCTCCTCGTCCAACAGGACCTCGCGCGGCTTGGAACCGTCGGGCGGGCCGACGACACCCTTTTCTTCCAGCATGTCCATAATACGCCCGGCACGCGCATAGCCAACCTTCAGGCGGCGTTGCAGGCCAGATGTGGAGCCAAGCTGCGATTCCACCACAATATGGGCGGCTTCCCAGATGAGCGGATCATCGTCTTGCGGCTCGGCGACTCCGGTTCGGACAATACCGCCGCCGCCCGCCATGGACATCGAGGCGGGGGCCACGGCCGACAGGATCTCCTCGTGGTAGTCGGGCTCGCTTTGCGACTTGACGAACTCGACGATCTCGTTGATTTCGTCATCCGAGACAAAGCAGCCCTGGATACGACGAGGCTTACCCCAGTCGACCTTGGAGAACAGCATATCGCCCAAACCGGTGAGCTTTTCGGCACCCATCTGGTCGATGATGACGCGCGAGTCGATGCCCGTGGCGACGTTAAAGGCGATACGGTTGGTGATGTTGGCCTTGATGAGGCCCGTCACCACGTTGGAGCTCGGGCGCTGCGTAGCCACGATGAGATGGATACCGGCGGCACGGCCCAGCTGGGCAATACGCACGATCGAGGCCTCGACATCCTTGCCGGCGACCATCATCAGGTCCGATAGCTCGTCGATGATGATAACCAAGTAGGGCATCTTTTGCGGCGGGTTGTCATAGTGTTCAAACTCGCCGGCGGCCTGCTTTTCGTTGTAGGTCGAGATCTTACGCACGTTGAGACGCTCAAAGACCTTCAGGCGACGCTCCATCTCGGACACGGCCCATTGCAGAGCGCTCGCGGCCTGCTTGGGCTCGGTCACCACGGGCACGTAGAGATGAGGCAGGCCGTTATAGCCCGCGAGCTCGACGCGCTTGGGGTCGACCATGATCAGACGAACGTCCTCGGGAAGGGCGCGCATGAGCAGGGTCGTGATTATGGAGTTGATCATGACCGACTTACCGGAACCGGTCGTACCGGCGATCAGCAGGTGGGGCATCTTGGCGAGATCGGCGACGACCGGCGTGCCCTCGGCATCGCGGCCGATGGCGAGCTCGAGCGGGCCGCCCTTCACATAGGGCAGTACGTCGCCCAGGTTGACGTTCTGGCGCTTGCGGTTGGGAATCTCGATACCGACGAGCGACGTGCCAGGAATCGGCGCAAAGATGCGCACCGACTGGGCAGCGAGCGAAAGCGCGATATCGTCCTCGAGACTCGAGATCTTGCTCACGCGCTCGCCCTCGCCGGGCTGCAGCTTAAAGGTCGTGACCGTGGGGCCGGCAATCCAGCCGACTACGCGGGCGCTGCGGCCAAACTCAAGCAAGGTGGATTGCAGCGACTCGGCAGTCTGCTCCAGCTCCTTGTCCGAAGACGCGGCGGAAGCCGACTGCGGGTTGGCATGCAGAATCTCGAGCGGCGGAAGCTTGAGGCCGTCATCTTCTTCGCCCTCGTTATCTGCGGCGGCGCCGTCAGCTCCCCCATCACTAGCCGTAGCCGATTCGGCAGCACTCGTGGCAGGCGCATCGGCAACCTTGGGATGCTTCAAGAAGTCGGGAATCTGAGGTGCTGCCGAGACAGGATTCACGGCAAACGGCGGCTCGGACTCGTCGACCTTGTCCGGATCGTCCTCCATCGAAAGCTGGCCTGTTACCTGGCCGCGCTTTGCATGGCGGCGCGGCAGCAAGGTTGTCTTTGCGGTCTCGATCGGAGCCCCGTCGTCCTCGTCATCGCCCTCGGTGAGCTCAATCTCACTATCGGACCAGGACGGGTCCGGCTCACTCGTATTGAGCTTAGGTGCAGCCTTGCCCTTCTTGGCGTGGCGACGCGGCAACAGCGTGGTCTTGGCACGCTCGGCCTCCACGGCATCGGAGACGTCGACGAACGGATCTTCGTCCTCGTCCTCATCGTCCAGAATCGGATCGACCTCGCTACCCATAACCGTAGTCACGGCAGCATCGGAGCCCTTTTGGCGCAGAATGCTCAGGCGGGGGCGGGTGACACCAGGCACAGAAAGGGCCTCATCGTCACCCCACGGGCTCGCGTTGACATCGGCACGACGGCGCTCGGCAAAATCGGCAGCACGATCGCGGGCGGAGCGCAGCACACCGCCCACCGAAAAGCCGATGATGACCAAGCCCATGACAACAAGGCCCAGCAGGAACACCATCGCGATAGGCTTGCCCAGGGCATTCTGCAGCGCGCTCGCAATAAACGCACCGATGTAACCACCCGAAACGGACAGATTTTGCGGCGTAAACATAAGGTCACATGAATCGCTCGTGCCCGGCACCATCAGTGACAGGATGGAGACAGCGGCGACAAAGACCACAGCACCGCCGGCAACAGAACGCACGTTGAGCGGCGAATCCTCACCCAAAAAGAGCGTGGCGGCAAACAGCAAAATGACGATCGGCAGCACGTAGGCGCCCAGGCCAAAGCCTAGGTGATAGAACCCGGCAACAGCAGCCGTCACGGGCGCCGATGCCGGAGAAATCACGGCAATGAAGGACGCAATCGCCAACACGGCAATGACCACGCCGGCGATATCGCGGTTGGCCGAGGGCTCGACCAAGGGCTCAAAATCCTCGAACTCGGCCTTGCGGCCCTTATTGGCACGCAGATGGGAACCGGCACCCTTAGCAGATGCCGGTTGGTTGTTGGCCATATTGCCTTTGGCGTTTTGTGCAGATCCGCGCGCCAAGCTAAACCTCCATGACGACCGGGATGATCATCGGACGGGTGCGCGTACGGCTCCAGATAAAGTTAGAGAGCGAATCGCGCACGGCCTTGCGAATGGCATCGGAGCCGCTGCTGGTGAAGCTAAACTTGCCCTTCTCAATCGTCTTCATGATGGACGCGGAGGCATCATCGGAGAACTGGTCGTCGATGGCAAACGAGACGCCGCGGCCCGAGAACTCGATGGCCTCGATCTTCTTGTGCTTGAGCGAGACGATGGCAACGGCCGTGACCATACCGTCGTTGGCGAGCTTCTGGCGATCGCGCAGGACGATGGGGTCGGTGTCGCCGATACGCAGGCCGTCGACATAGACGACGCCGGACTCGACGGGCGTACCGCGCTTGACGATACCGCCACGCATCTCGAGCGTGTCGCCGTTGTCGAGGATAAAGATGTGATCGTCCTTGAGACCCATCTTGCGGGCCAGCTGGGCATGAGCGCGCAGATGCACGGCCTCGCCGTGGACCGGCATAAAGTACGTGGGCTTGGCCATAGCCATCAGAAGCTTGAGCTCCTCC
The DNA here is from genome assembly GCA_902496945.1 of uncultured Collinsella sp. Lineage (GTDB taxonomy): Bacteria > Actinomycetota > Coriobacteriia > Coriobacteriales > Coriobacteriaceae > Collinsella. Next base: position 1,407 of record CABVDE010000036.1, on the reverse strand, counting down.
TGGCTGCCGTGACCCGAGACGTGGACGAGAGCGCGGTTCTTGTCCCACACGTCGCAGCCGAGTTTGGCCAGGCTGTTGACGACCTGCTGGACGGCCTTCTCGTTGCCGGGGACAGGCGTTGCCGAGAGGATGACAGTATCGCCTTCGTGGATGGAGAGCGTCTTGTGCTCGCCGTTGGCCATGCGGGACAGGGCCGACAGCGGCTCGCCCTGAGAACCGGTGCACATGACGACGATCTTGTCGTCGGGCAGGTTATCAATATCGAAAGCATCGATGATATCGGCATCGTCGATGTTGAGGTAACCCAGCTCGCGCGCCACACGGGTGTTAGTGAGCATGGAGCGGCCGGTCACAACGACTTTGCGGCCGCACTTGCGGGCGGCGTCGCAGATCTGCTGCAGGCGATGGATGTGGCTCGAGAACGACGCGACAAACACGCGGCCCGGGGCGTTCTTAATGGCGTGCAGCAGGTTGGGGCCAACCTCGGCCTCGGACTTGGTAAAGCCGGGAACCGTGGCGTTGGTGGAATCGGACAGCAGCAGATCGATGCCCTGCTTGGCAAAGCGGCTGATGGCGGCATAGTCGGGCGTGACACCGTCGATAGGCGTCTGGTCGAGCTTAAAGTCGCCGGTGTGCATAACGGTGCCCTGATTGGTGCGGATGAACACGCCCAGAGCGCCGGGGATGGAGTGCGTCATCGAGAAGAAGTCGAGCGAGATGCCGCCGAGGTTGACATGGCTGCCGCCCTTGACCTCGCGGAACTTGGGTGCGCGGATGCGGAACTCGGAAAGCTTGCCCTCGATAAAGCCGAGCGTCAGCTTGCTCGAGAAGATGGGCACCTTGTTGTTGAGGTCCTGCAGCAGGTACGGTAGCGAACCGGTGTGGTCCTCGTGGCCGTGGGTGACGATGATGCCGCGGAGCTTTTCCTCGTTCTCCAGAACGTAGGTGTAGTCGGGAAGCACCAGGTCGATACCGGGCTGGGAGTCGTCGGGGAACATGAGGCCGGCGTCGACGAGCACCATGTCGTCGCCGCACTCGAAGACCGTCATGTTCTTGCCGATGCCATCAAGGCCGCCGAGCGGGATGATCTTCAAGGGAGATGATTTTTTAGCTGCCATAAGTGAGTGTTGTTTCCTTTCTTCGAAACGGGTCTGGAACAACCGACGGGGCGCTTCTGGCAAACCGACCGCCGGGAACGTACAAATATGCATCATGAAGTCGACGCAGTAACCACAGTATGATACCCATTTGCACAACAACAGACCACCCATGCATCAAAGCCCCATCTGAACTGGTCCATCCCGCCGGTCTGGGGCCATCGGGGGCCGGGGCGGGTTAAGTTTGCTGCTCTACAGTCCTGCGCAAGACGGAAAGCACATTAAGTGCTTTCCTTTGCGTGCGGAACTC
>CABVDE010000035.1 GCA_902496945.1 uncultured Collinsella sp. | reverse complement strand
CGCCCGGCGGACCATGTCGGGGCCGGATCCATCACCCGTTTCCTAGACTGTTAAATTGCAAATTATTACAACCAAGCTGTGCAGGCGAATCTTTCTCGAGGCGCTGCAAAGCGAATTTTGGGGACTCTTCTTGCTGTGTCGCCTTCCGTTTGTTCTGCCGGCAATGCCGATGAGGATAAAGAACTCGATTGCGAGCCGGATGCCTCGGACTCGGTTGCTGGGTTTGAGCTATATGCCTCTGATGATGGCGCAAACAACAAGGCGCTATCGTTGGCCGAAGCGATGAAACTGTCAATCCAATCTGGTTCTACGGATGAATGGGCCGAGCTGGTTTGTGAGATGGCGAGCTACGATCCGCATTTGCGTTGGGAGACTCCGGACAAAGACGTGGATCTATCTAATGCTAGCGGCGACAGCGCTTACGCCACGTTTGTTTGGCGTAAGTCCAAGGTCATTCTTCTTGATGAAGAAGCGGCGAGCGATTTCAAAGATGTATTTGGGCCTGCTTGGCGCAACATTTCGGGTTGGAGCCTGTTTGTCGTTGGCGAGTGCTCCGCCAAAGATGTGATGGACGAGATTTATAAAGAGGCGTAGCTGTGGCTGCAAGAATGATACCGAGCCTTGGCCCGGCTGAATACGACGATCGGAGCCGTGAGGGGGAGATTTATTACGCGCTGAGCAAGCTTCCCGATGATTTTACGGTTATCCATTCATACAAGATGTTGGATGTTGTGGATGGAAACGCTATTGAGCAGAGGGAAGCCGATTTCGTCGTGTTTAATCGCAGGCTCGGCATCCTTGTCATCGAGGCGAAGGCGGGAAAGATTCGCTGCGAAAACGGCGAGTGGCTATACGGTAGCGGCATATCGATGAGGAGGCATGGAGGGCCTTATCGGCAGGCGGATAGCATCAAATGGAAGCTCATTAATCGCTTTGAGGATGTAGGGTTAGGAGAGCTTTGCGGTAGGTGCAAGGTTGCTCATGCGGTTTGGCTTCCGTCCCTGGGGGCACATGAACTTGGCTTTATTGATTACTCCCCCGAGGCTTCTCGCGATATTACTCTGTGCAAGACAGACCTTGGAGATCCAACTGCTCAAATCGTTCGCATCATGAGTATGGAAGTCGGGGGAAGGGAGACGAGACTCTCCAAGACCGAGGCTCAAGAGGTCTTGCATAAAGTGCTCTTGCCGGAGTTCGATATCGTCCCGACGAATTCGGTGGACTATCGATATAACGACTTCGTGTTCGCAAGGCTGCTGGACTCGCAAGCTCGCGTGTTGAATTTCATAAAGGATCAGAAGACAGCGGTAATTAACGGGGCGGCAGGAACTGGCAAAACTCTCATTGCAATTGAGAGAGCTAGGCAGGCCGCCTGTACGGGCAGGGTTCTCTTTTTGTGCTTTAACTCGCTTTTGAAGGAAGAGATTACTAGAAGGTGCGACGATGTCCCGGAAATTGACGTCTATACAATTCCGGGCTACGCCTGCAAGGTCTGCAATTCTCTCGAGCCAAACTACGCCAGCCTGACCGAAGAACTCATGGAGCACCCTGACTCGTTTCCCTATCAGCACATCGTAATAGATGAAGGCCAAGACTTTGGCCTCAAACCCATTGAAGATGCGATGGTGCTCGAAACCTTGCGTTCTATCGTGGACTCGAGGCCGGAAAGCACGATGTACCTCTTCTACGACAAAAGGCAGTTTGTCCAAGGCTCAACTATGCCCAGCTTCCTTATGGATGCCGATTGCAAGCTAACGCTTTATGTAAACTGCCGGAATACGGAGGCTATCGAGAGGTCTTCCTTGAGTGCTCTTGGTGAGGCGCATGGTTTTAGAATGCAGGTTATGGCTAGGCTCGGAAAACCTCCATTGCTTATGATTGATTGTGACGCCGCCGCGCAAGAGGCATTTGTGGATAAGCACATTGATCTACTCAAGAACGCTGGTATTAATGACATTGTGGTTATCACATGCAAGACACTGGAAAACTCTAAGCTGTCGAGTTGTTTCACTGGCGATCTGAGCTTAAAGAGATGGAAAGGTCAGAAGGTTCCCGTCCATACGGTGAGGAAGTTCAAGGGGATGGAGGCTGCTGCGGTAATTATGATTGATGTTGATCAAGCCTTATGGGAACAGCCGTCCATGAGCTACATGCCTGAGCCTGGAACTCTGTTTTATACGGCTGCTTCGAGGGCACGGCATGAGCTTAGAATTGTTTGCGACATGAATGGGGATGACTGCAACCATGCGCTCGTGGCGATGGGTGAAAAAGCGAATAGGCGCCCCGCCAAGAAGCTCGCAAATGTTCTGGGAGCAGTATTGGTTGGATAGGGCGCCGGCGCGCCCCACCGCCCTTTGTGAATCCGAGATTGTTTCCTAGGAGCTTCGCTGCTGCTTTCGTTGCTATTCATGTCATGTGTGGGCGCCAGCCTATATCACCGGGATATACGGCGACAAATACTCCTTGAGTGCGGGGTCGCACACATAGAGATACGTTCCCAGCATGCCACGCGTCATGAGGACATAGTAGGCGTTGACGATAATCTTCCGTAGCTCATCTTCGCTCGCCTTTTTCTTTGCGACAGCATCTTTGAAGTTCGCTTTGTTAATGCAGACGGCTCCTTTATCGGTGTCGTAGTAAATGTCTGGCCCCAGAATGACGAATCCGTAATTGAGGTCGTAGCCCTGCACCGTGTGGATGCATCCAACCTCGTTGACGGCGTTGGGGGAGTTAACCCAATCCTTTTGACTCGAGTTCCAACGTTTGGGGATGCCCTCAATGACGATGTCGAACGCGTCTTTGTGTTTCTTCGTTTCCCACTTCCACGCAAAGCCTGCCGTCATGCGGGATAGACCAACTTCTTCTTCCTTGGCTTGCTGCAGGGAACAGAAATCCTCAAATCGGTCGACGATTCCAAACTGGTATCTGGGGATATCGCTGTCCGGATCCCCGGCTCGCGAATCGTAAGGCTCCGACGAAAAGAGTTCGTTGAACTTCATGCCGGTATGCATATACGCCTTGTTGTTGAGTAAGTCATAGACAAAATCGAGGTATTCGTCACCACCGCGTACGCGCATTTGTGTGCTTAGGCTGAACTCTTCAGTTTCAATGCCCGCTTCTTCGAGCTGATTGAGTCGCTGCTCAAGGCCGTCTCGATTGAGGCCGGATGCCCTGACTTGCTGCTTGGGGTCATAAAACAGATATGCCTTGTCGCAGCATTTGAATATCCAGTCAACTTGGTTGCTCGTATGTGGGAGGCCGAGACGATCGCAGGTGTTATAGAAGGCCTTGATGCCGGAGCCCATGCTTAGATAATTACCTAGTCGATGTGCTTCGTCGACAAGCAGGATGTCATACCGATCGTTTTTGGTAACATCGCTGGGGCTCAAGATATCGCCAGGCTTTAACCCTGGAAGGAAGTGCGTGAGTTTCCTGAGGGTCTTCTTCAGGGAATCCATGGGGGTGACAAAACCGACTCGCAGGCCGGAAAGGTTGGGCTCATTTTTGATTTTGAACATGAGACTAATGGCGAGGATTGTTTTACCTGTTCCCGGTGCGCCATTCACGACGGTTATACGTTCTCTTTTTGAGCCGCCATGTTTTGCGTCTTCATGTTCCTGTTCGAGACGTTTAAAAATCGTCTCGATCGTTTCGTATTGGTCGGGCGTAAGCGTCTTGAAAGGAGAGAACTTGAACAGATCGGAGTTCTCGAGCTCTTCAATCGGATGAATCGCGTAGTTTTCTTCGCGAAGCTTTGTCCAGAGGTCTCGGAACTTCTGGCGATATTGAGGCCGCTCAAAATAATCGAATTGGGCATAGCCGTTGTTGGCATTGGTGACTTGGTATTTTTCGTCAGCACAGAACAGCTCAATAAGTCGATTCTCGAACTCGAACGTTGCGGATTGGTTGAAGGTGGGATTGTCGATCAGAAGGGTCCGGTCGAAGTCCTTGTCCACGTTTGCAGCGTGTTGTTTCATACGGCGCTGGTAGTTGGTTGTTTGGCCGATGTATGCCGTCTTGTTACTGCTGTTGGTAAGAATGTAAAGGACGGGCCAACTCTCGTCATGATGGGCTCCAGGCTTTGGCGTTCCAAAGTCCTGAAGTGATTCGCTTGTCTCAAAGGGCTGGGGCAGGGGAAGCGTGTATTGCCGAAGGGCGAACTCATTGCTCATGATGGTCCGCCTTTCTGTATTCGTTAGATGATGCGTCGACGGGATAGCGCTCGCCATTGCGTTTGAGCTTGGACGAAAGCGCCGCTGCCAGGTCGATTTCATTTAAATCTGCGAAACGCAGAAGGAAAAGGAGCGTGTCGGCAATTTCGTCTTCGATGACTTGGCGCTGCTCGGTGTCTTCGAACATTTCTGCAATGCGCTCGTCGCTCATAAAACGAAAGAGCTGAAGGAGCTCGGAGGACTCAGTCGCCATGCCGATGGCAAGCTCTTTTGGCGTGTGATATTTGCGCCAGCCTCGATCGTCGCAAAAATCCCTGACTTGTTCCGTCATGGCATCGAGCTTATCCATCGTCCGCAACCTCCAAGATGTTCATTATTTTATTATGACCGTATCTGGGGTTTATTGCACATCATTTGGGATGTGCGGTTTGTTTGGACGCGATTCCCCGGTGGGAGGTTTCACCATGAAGATCGACGTTGATGTAGACCAGCTGCGCGAGAGCCTGCTCGATCGCGCTGGGAGCGCAGTAGGCGTGGGCTTTCCGGCTGCCATGCTCGACGTAGTGGATATCGAGGACGAGTCGCCCCAAGAGCTCCTAGCCCGAGCCGAACGCGAAGGCCTCGACCTCCGCGATTTTGCCGTCGACGATGACTAGGAATGTGACAAGGGTAGCTAATTTGGCATGGGGCGCCTGCACCTGCAGCTGCGCGAAAATGCACGATACGCCGTCGCAATGGAGTCTAATGAGCTCGCGACCGTTCTATTTTGACTGCACGCTGGCTAAGTGAGTAGGCTTTATTGGTAATCCTGAGCACACGACTAATATGCTTCAATAAACCCGCAGGTCACAGACTTGTGCTTTGGTGACGTGGTCGGCGATTCGACAAAAGTCTACTCACTTAGTTTTAAGAGGCGCTAATTGTCCGCAACGAGACCCCAGCCGGGGCGATTGGTGCTCAAATGTAGCCAATTCGGGACGGCAACTCCCTGGCTGCTACGACGCCAGCGTGGCAATGACGGCTTTGTCGCCGGCGTATATGAGGGTGTTGCCGTCGGGGATGATGGTTTGGCCGTCGCGCTTGAGCATCACGACGATAAACGGGTGCTTGCCTTGCGGCACGTCGCGCAGGCGCAGTCCCGCCAGGCGGCCGTGGGGTGTCACGGTGACCTCGCGCAGCGTAACCTCGGCACGCTCTTCAAACATCGGCGCGGCCATTACCAGCAGGTCACCTTCCTCGATGACGGTATCGCCGTTGGGCAGCACGGGGTGTGCACCGTCGCGCAGCACCAGGACTACGAGCATGTCCGTGGCACTGCCGATGTCCGCGAGCGAGCGACCGGCAAACGGATGGCCCGCGTCTACCTTGAGCTTAACGAACGACATGCCGTCCTCGTCGCGGTAATCGTTAAAGGTGCGGCGCACGTCGCCGGCCGCATCGATCATGTCGAGCTTTTTCGCCATTGCCGGCAGCAGCGATCCCTGCACCACAATGCTCGACACGGCAATTACAAACACCAGGTCAAACAGGTCGTGCCCACCGGGAACGCCGGCCACCACGGCAAAGAGGCTAAACACGACCGAAGCGGCACCGCGCAGGCCCGCCCAGCTTACGAGTGCGACCTGGCGAGGATTGGACTTAAAGGGCGCCAGCAGCATGCCCACGGCGACGGGGCGGCTCACAAAGAGCATAAACGCCATGAGTACCAGGCCGGGTAGCAGCACTTGCGGCAGGCGCGCGGGCGTCACGAGCAGGCCGAGCAAGAAGAAGATCGTCATCTCTGCCATCTCGGTGAGGGTGTCAAAGAAGTGCGCCATCTCGACCTTGCCGGTGATGTCGCTGGCGCCTAGCACAATGCCGGCAAGGTACACGGCTAAAAAGCCGTTGCCGCCTAGGTAGCTCGGCAGCGCGTAGGCGACGATCGCCACGGCGAACAAAAAGATGGTCTGCGCGCCCTCGGCTGTTGCGTGCGCGCGCTCGATCAGGCGGCCCGATGCCCAGCCGATGACAAGGCCCAGCCCCACGCCCAGGATGATCTGCTTGGCGAGCAGCACGGGGATGTTAATGTCGCCGCCGGCCGCAAGGGTTGCAAGCACGGCGGTGAGCATGTAGGCGACAGGGTCGTTGGAGCCCGATTCGACCTCGAGCAGCGAGTCAGTGCCACCTCTCAGCGACAGACTGTGCTCGCGCAGCACGCTAAAGACGCTCGCTGCGTCGGTCGACGCCACGACCGAGCCCAGCAGCAGACCGCCGATCCAGTCGAAGCCTAGCGCGAAGTGTGCAAAGGCGCCCGTGATGCCAGCGGTAATGACGACGCCGAGCGTGCTCAGCAGCACTGCGGGTACGGCGACGGGCTTGGCGCGGTCGATGTTGGTGTTAAAGCCGCCGTAGAACATGATGAACAGCAGCGCCGTGCTGCAGACGGTTTCGGTGAGCGCGTAGTCGCTAAAGTCGATGTGCGCCGGCCCGTTGACGCCCAGCAGCATGCCCAGCGCGATGAAGATGAGCAGGGTGGGGAAGGGGAGCTTTTTGCCGACGGGTTTGATGGTCAGGCACAAAATGATGACGAGGCCTATAAAGAGAAGTATCTGGTTCATGGATAGTGTCCGCTCCTGGGTGGTTGGCGTGGCACGGTCAATTGTCTGTGCTTATTTGTACCCAAAGGTGGTGGGTTTATGGGTTGAACGGTGGGCGTTCGTGATATCGTCACAGGCGGAGCCGTTTTTCTAGACTATTGGCGGCGGCTCGTATCTACTTCCCAGCTTTATTGCAACGGAGTACAATGGGTAACGTTTAAGTTCAACTTGAAGTTTTAGTCGTGGCATCGGGCTTCGGCCGTAATGCAGGGAAAGGCGTTCCATGGCGATCTATGTGACATCCGATGCTCACGGGCATGTGCGCGCGCTTGACGAGGCCCTGTCCAAGATCTCGCTGACGTCCGATGACGCACTGTACGTGCTGGGCGACATGATCGACCGTGGTCCCGATCCGGTCGGCGTCATCAACTTGGTGCGCTCACTGCCCAACGCTCGCGTGCTCAAGGGCAATCACGAGCAGATCATGCTCGACGCGATCATTGGCCAGGACCCGCTCGATGCCGAGACCTGGGACATCAACGGCGGTTGGACCACGCGCCAGCAGCTCAACGAAATGGAGTTTGAGGCATACGAGGAGCTGGTGCGCTGGGCTGCCGCCCTGCCGCTCTATGCGGTGGCAGAGACTGCCGAGCGGCCGTACCTGCTGGTGCACGCCGGCATTCAGGCCGAGGCGGCGCGTGCGTTTTTGCTTGAGCATGGTGTTGATTGCGGTGACGGCAGGGGAGCGGTCGATGCCGATAGCGAGCTGCTGCAGCAAATGCTCGCCGTGCAGTCGTCCGATGACTTGCTGTGGATTCGCCATGGCTACTGGGATGCCCCGACGGGGCTGCTATCTGCCGAGGGCAAGGGTCCGGTTGTGGTGAGCGGTCACACGCCCACGGTGTCGCTCGGGCGTTATTGCGAGGTCGGCGGCCTAGCGGGGCTCGATGAGGAGTCGGGCCGCGGACAGATTGTGCGCTTGGGCGGTGAGGATACCGCCGGTGTTCCCGACCGTATCGACATCGACTGCGCCGCCGCCACCGGCTCCGAGTTCGGCCGTGTAGGCATCCTGCGCCTGGACGATGGGGCGGAGTTCTATGCAAACATTCTGCCCGGCGAATGATTACGCAAGGGCTAGCTAATTTGGGACGGGGCTTTTTTGACTACTTTTGCCCTTCTGCCCATCAAATGATTTTTCTGGGACGTGGATTACATAATCATTTGGCTGCCCGCTGGCTAAGTGAGTAGACTTTTTTGGAAATGCCGAGCATCCAACATATTTGCCTCAATAAAACCGCAGGTCACAGACTTGTGCCTTGTCGGTGTGGTCGGGGATTCGGTAAAAGTCTACTCACTTAGTTTTGCGTGATGCATATTGTCCGCAACAAGACCCCAGCCGGGGTGATTCCATCGCAAATTCCGGTGGCCGAGGCAGCTAATTAGACACCGTACGGATTGCGGGCTCGTTCTATGCGCTGGCGAATGTGAGCGTACTCGACAATCAATAGCACCAGCAGTAGGGCCATGATAGCCAGGTAGCTCACGACGGCACCCATCAGCCCCAGTAGGTTGATGAGGATCATCGGGAGCACCACGCTCACGGCAAAGCAAATGAGGTAGATCTTGGTGACATCGTCGGCGTGGCGCAGCACTGTGATAATGGCGTAGATAAAATCGATGGCTGCGGTGATGCCGCCGGCGACGACCATCAGCAGCGCCAATGTGTGGTAGCGCTCAAAGTTGAGGCCGTACATAAAGCTCATGAGGGGAATGCCGGGGCCTGCCATAAATGCGGCGCACACGCCGGTGATGGCCACGATCAGCGCCATGACGGCAATAATAATCAAGTCAAAACGGCGGCGTTTGCGCGGGTTCGCCCAAATGCTCGACAAGCGCAGGAGCTGCGGTTTATAGACAAATCCGATGCTCAGCAAAATAGCCTGCGCCGGAAAGAACAGGGCATTAAAGTACAGCTGATATTTGTAGGCCAACGTGCCTTCCATCACAAACTTTGGCATGCTCTCGATAAGGTTGAACAAAAAGAGCGCACCAAAGAGCGGGGCGCACTGCGCGAAGAGGTGGGCGACCTCGCGCAGACTCATGCGGCGTGATTTTTCGGTTTCGAGCAGGGCGAGCGGGGCGGTGACTAGCACGAGCGAGGCAATGGCGGTGACGCCCATGGCCATGGCCGCGATGGGCATGCTGCGCGTGAGGAACAGCGCCACGCTAAAGACCGCGATGACGCCGGCGGAACGCAGCGTTTGGCTCATGCCGGCCAAATAGAGCTTGTCGGCCTGCTGCAGGCGGCCCTCGTACACGTCGGCGATGCCGTCGATCACCTTATAGAGGTAGACGCCCAGGCCGATCGTGGCCATCTGCGCATCGTAGCCGCGGGCGCTGCTGTATACCAGGCCGCATGCCAGCGCGAGCGCTCCGCAGAGCCAGCGGTTGAGCTGGTAGGAGGCGAAGGAGGTTTTTTCGTCGATGTCCGAGACCTGGAAATTGCGCACGCCGTAGTTGCACGCGATCATGATGAGCGTGCCGGTGACAAAGGCGATGGAGAACTTGCCGGCCTCCTCGGCGCCTACGAGCTGCGTGGACACGATGGTGAGCAGCGGAAACGCCATGCCCCATACGGTGGTGCCCAGGGTATTCCATAGGTAGTCGCGACGGGTGGCGTGATCTTCGTACTCGGCTTCTTGCGTGGAGAAGCCGCCGCCGTAGACGGCTCCGAGCAGGCGGTTCCACCAGGCATTGACCATGCGGTGGATGGGGCCGGGTTGGCGATCGCGCTTGCGGCGACGGCGCGTGGCCTGGTTGCTGTCGGGACCGCCGGCGTTGCGCTGGCTCAGCTCCTGGATGCGAGCAAGTTCCTCGGCGGTGTGCGATGCGGGGAACAGGCCGTTCTCGATGCGTCCGCCCTGGCCGTGCGCCCCGCCCGATACAGTGGGGTCGGTGACGCCGTTGTGGCGGGCGATGGTGCGGCGGATGCTATCGAGGGGCGTGATGCTCAAAGCGATTCCTTTCTCTTACTGCGCTTTAGTATAGTCGCGGTGGTGTCCATCTGTGTTTTTGAACAGGTTGTTCAAGAATTTCGGCGGGCGGCTGTAATTTGTCGGTAAACGTGCGGTATCCTGTTGAGGTTTTGTAACCCCCCGATGCCGCTTGCGCGGTACCAAGGAGTTTTCACCCATGGATGTTGCCGCGTTTTTGCTGGCCCTTGTGCCGATCATTTGGCTTGTCGTGATGCTGCTGTGCTTTAAATGGCCAGCTTGGAAAGCCGCCATCGGATCGTTTGTCCTTTCGTGCGTGCTTGCCTTCGCATGGTGGCACCTGCCGGCAGCGCAGATCGCGACCGCCTCGCTCGAAGGCTTTTTGATGGCCCTGTGGCCCATCGTTTTGGTAATCATCGCCGCGGTGTTCACGTATAACCTGTGCGTTCGCACGGGCGCCATGGACGTGATCGGCAGCATGATCACCTCCATCAGCAGCGATCGCCGTCTGCTGGCGCTGCTTGTGGCCTGGTGCTTTGGTGGCTTTATGGAGGGTATGGCCGGCTTTGGTACCGCTGTCGCCATTCCCGCCGGCATGCTTGCAGGCCTGGGTTTTGAGGCCGTGCCCGCCGTGCTCATCTGCCTGCTGGCCAACGGCGTGCCCACGCCCTATGGCTCCATCGGCATCCCCACGGTGTCCGTTGCCGACCTGGTGGGTCTGGATTCCCTGCACCTGGCGACCGTTCAGCTGGTGCAGCTCGCGCCCTTCTTTGTGGTTATGCCGCTGTTTATTGTGCTGGTTGCGGGCCGTGTTGCCGATGATCAGGGCAATGTTGCGAGCGTGGGCGAGCGCCTGCACGGTGTTGCCGGCGTGGCGTTGCTCTCCGGCATGTCCTTTGTAGGTGCGGCCCTGGTTGTTGCCATGTTCGTTGGCCCCGAGCTGGCCGTGGTCGTGGGTTCCATCGTGTCGCTCGCGCTGACCGCTGTGCTTGCCATGCGTGCCGAGAAGTCGGGACATCTGGATGCGCGCTTCCATATGAATATCGAGGCCGGCGAGCAGCTCACCGTTAAGTCGGCGCTTTCGGCCTGGTCGTGCTTCATCCTGATCTTTGTGCTGCTGCTGGGCACGTCTAATCTGGTGCCCGCTGTACATGCCGCTCTCGCGCCGTTTGCGAGCCACGTGCAGGTGTATTGCGGTGAGAATCCCGGTACGCTCACGTTTTCGTGGATCAACACGCCGGGTGTTTGGATCTTCTTGGCGGCGTTTGTCGGCGGTGCCATTCAGGGTGCTTCGCCGCGCCTGATGGGCGAGGTGCTGGCGGCGACCGTTAAGCAGATGATGCCGACGGTGATCACCATGCTTTCGGTTCTGGGCTGTGCCAAGGTAATGGGCTATGCCGGCATGATTTCGTCGATCAGCGCATTTTGCATTGCGGTCGCTGGCGGTCTGTACCCGATTCTGGCTCCGTGGATTGGTGCGGTTGGTGCGTTTGTGACCGGCTCGGGCACGTCCTCGGGTATGCTGTTCGGTCCCATCCAGAGCCAGGCCGCTACGGCGCTGGGCGTGAGCGACTACTGGATGGTCGCGCTGAATGCGCTTGGTGTCGCTGCCGGTAAGATGATCTCTCCGCAGACGCTCGCGATTGGCCTGGCTGCCGTGCACGTGCGCGGTAAGGACGCCGAGCTCCTGGGCGCAGTGCTGCCCTACGTCGCCGGCATGCTGGTATTCATGAGCGTCATCGCCATGCTCGGTCAAAACCTGCCGCTGTAGCCCGGCACTTAGGGACGTTCCTTATGTGCCGGCACTTTGGGAACGCCCCTATGTGCCGGCATCCTGGGACACTCCTTGGTTGTTGCCTGTTCAAGAATGCCCCCAACGACTAGTCGTTTAAGAACACCCAATGACTAGGCCGTTTGCGTGCGATTTTTGACCGTTGGGCGGGCTTGCCGCCCTTGCCGCAAAAACGTTTTTGCATATCGGGTACAACGGGCTTTACGTGAGTAAAGTGCGCGCCGCGTCCACGTATCGCGCTTTTAAAGGAGGCCCCATGCCTGGTGTTACCCCTGCAGAAGTTTTGTCCAACTTTGGTATTACGCTTGTCGAAGATCCCGCCGAGAATCAGCCTCGCCTGCTGGTAGACTTGCCGGCGGCCGAGCTCGTCGAGCACGCTATCCGCCGCGAAGAAGGTCGCATGGCCTCCAATGGCGCGCTGGTGATCGAGACGGGGGAGCGCACTGGCCGTTCGCCCAACGATCGCTTTATCGTTGACACCCCCGATGTCCATGACAAGATTGCCTGGGGCGCCGTCAACCGCCCGCTGCCTGTCGAGAGCTACGAGGCCATCAAGGCCGGCATCGTCGACTATCTTAACGAGCGCGACGTGTTCGTTACGCGCGGTATGGCCGGCGCCGACCGCAACCATACGCGTCGCCTTCTTGTCGCCTGCGAGCGTGCCAGCCAGGCACTCTTTATTAAGCAGATGCTCGCCCGCCCGCTTGCCCGCGAAATCGCGCGGACCGGCGAGCCGGACTTCTGCGTGCTCGCCGCGCCGGGCTTCCAGTGCGACCCTGCCATCAAGGGCCTCAACTCCAGCGCCGCGGTGGTCATCAATTTCCAGGAGCGCGTGATTCTGGTCGCCGGCACGGGCTACTCCGGCGAGATTAAAAAGTCGATCTTTAGCGTCATGAACTACCTGCTGCCCGTCGAGGACGATGTACTGCCCATGCACTGCTCGGCCAGCATGGATCCCGTCACGCACGAGACCGCCGTGTTCTTTGGTCTGTCTGGCACCGGCAAGACCACGCTTTCGGCCAACCCCACGCGCCTGCTAATCGGCGACGACGAGCACGGCTGGTCCGACATGGGCATCTTTAACATCGAAGGCGGCTGCTACGCCAAGTGCGAGGGTCTGGACGCGTTCCACGAGCCCGAGATCTTCAACGCCGTCCGCTTTGGTGCCATCTGCGAAAACGTAGTGCTCGACGAAGGCCGCAAGCCCAACTACGACGATGTTTCGATCACACACAACACGCGCGTGGCCTACCCGGTGGAGCACATTCCCAACGCGTGGACCAAGGGCATGGGCACCACCCCGAGCGTCGTGTTGTTCCTGACCTGCGACGCCTTTGGCGTGTTGCCGCCCATCTCACGCCTGACGGCCGACGCCGCCATGTACCACTTTGTGACGGGCTTTACGGCCAAGATCCCCGGCACCGAGGTCGGCGTCACCGAGCCCACGCCCACGTTCTCCTCGCTGTTTGGCGAGCCGTTTATGCCGCTCGACCCCATGGTCTATGCCAAGATGCTCGGTGAGCGCATCGCCGACGGCCGCACGCGTGTGTACCTGGTCAACACCGGCTGGATTGGCGGCGGCTACGGCGTGGGCCATCGCATCGAGCTTGCCTACACGCGCGCCCTGGTGGCCCGCGCCCTCGACGGCACCATCGAGGGGAGCGAGTTCGTGCACGACGACATCTTTAATGTCGACATTCCCACCACGTGCCATGGCGTGCCCGACGGCATCCTGGTGCCGCGCCAGTACTGGCAGAGCACCGCGCGCTACGACGAGGCCGCGCATAACCTAGCCGTGATGTTCGAGGAGAACTTCGAGAAGAAGTATTCGCACCTGCCCGAGTCCGTCAAGGCCGCCGGCCCGCATGCCCAGGTGCCCGTCGAGTCCCGTCATCGCGGCCGCGGCCTACTGGGGCTCCGCCACTAGCATCGCCTCAACCGCCTAAACCACCACAAAGGTGCCTGCCCCCTTTGTGGTGGTTTTTATGTTGATGGGTTAACAAATGTGAAATCGGGGTACGGGGATCTGCCTGTGCGGCTAAGATGTTTACCCGTTAGCATTGTGCAAGCGAAAGGCGGTCGTCTCCCATGCAGCAGAACGACGAGACACGTTTTGAGGATTTTGTCGGACTGATTAGTGGGCTCTACAAGGAGATCCAGCGCATCAAGACGTCCGAGGGCGCAAGGCTGGGCCTCAAGGGCTCTGACGTCATGTGCCTGTACTACCTGGAGCGCAGCAAGGACGGTATGACCGGCGCCGATCTGGCGCGCGTGGCCGGTGTGACCCGCGCCGCCGTTTCGCGTACGCTGGCGCATCTGGAGGAGGGCGGCTACGTGGAGGTTGACGACTCGGGCGATGCCGCCGTCAAGTACCGCGCCCCGGTGCGCCTGACCACGCTGGGCGGCGAGAGCATGAACGAGGCGGACCGCATCATCCGCGAGGTGCTCGACACCACCGGCAAGGCCATGGGCGTGGAGCAGCGCGAGCAGATGTATGCCTCGCTGCGCACGATTCTCGACACCTTGCGCGAGCTGTAGGTCCGCGCCGGCACTTAATTTCAACCAACAATTGCACAGTCTCGTCTAGCGCGCACGCCGTGGCGGGACCTTGCTGTCAAAATTCCCGCGCTGAGCATCCTGATGCCGTGCGCGCAAGAAAGGATTCACTATGTCCGTCCGCATTATTACCGATTCCGCGAGCGATATGTCGCCGACGGAGCATCCGGCTCTGAGCGTTCTGCCACTGTCCGTCACCTTTGGCGCCGACGTGTATATGGATGGCGTCGATATCGACCACCAACGCTTTTACGAGATGCTGGTCGAGCGCGACGAGCTGCCCAAGACCGGTCAGGTCAATCCGTATGCCTTTTCGCAGGCGATTGCCGAGGCACGTGAGGCTGGCGACGAGGCTGTGATTATTACCGTGGGCGCCAAGCTTTCGGGCACCAACCAGAGCGCGCGTACGGCGCTTGCTGAGGCATCGGGCGGTGATGTGTTCGTCGTGGACAGCAATAACGTTACCCTGGGCGAGCGCGTGCTGGTCGAGTATGCCTTGCGTCTGGTTGACGAGGGACGTGGCGCTGCCGAGATCGCGCAGGCTGTCGAGGCCGTGCGCGCTCGCGTTGTCGTCATCGGTCTGCTCGAGACGCTTGAGTACCTGGTGCGTGGCGGTCGCCTGTCTGCGGCTGCCGGTGCCGTGGGTACGCTCCTCAACGTGAAGCCCGTTGTGGCAGCTGAGGACGGCCTGATCGTGCAGCTGGGCAAGGCGCGCGGTTCCAAGAACGGCCGCAACTTGCTCAGCCAGAAGGTCGAGAAGGCGGGCGGCGTTGACTTTTCAATGCCGCTGGCGCTGGGCTACACGGGCCTTTCGGACGCGGTTCTTAAGAAGTATATCGAGGACAGCGCGGCGCTCTGGTCCGGTCACACCGAGGGCGAGCTGCCCGTCCACACCATCGGCGCCACCATCGGTACCCACGTCGGCCCCGGCGCCGTAGCGGTAGCCTTCTTCCAACCCGCCAACTAACTTACCTGCCAAAAAAGTGTTCCCTCGGGGACGGAGGAAAACGGATCATCGGCCGCACGGAGGCCGCGAATGATCCGTTTTCCTGCCGTCCCCGAGGGATCATTTGCTTTATGCTGGTCCTGTGTGGAAGGAGCAAGCGATGGCGTCTGAGGGCTTTTTTGAGCGGGTGTACGAGGTGGTCGAGCAGATTCCCGAGGGGATGGTTGCCACCTACGGTCAGGTGGCACTGCTCGCCGGTCGTCCGCGGAGTGCGCGGTACGTGGGTTACGCGCTGCACAGTAATCCGCGTCCCGGCCAGATTCCCTGTCATCGCGTGGTGTTTGCCGATGGCCGCATTTGCGAGGGCTTTGCCTTTGGCGGCCCCGATGCTCAGCGCGAACTTCTGCTAGGGGAGGGCGTGACGTTTACCGATTCCATGCACGTCGACCTTGCTTCTTGCCGCTGGCCGGCGGGGCTTTAGCGGTTTTGGTCTCTGAAGGTTTACCTGGGTTAACTTATGGAGAGAATGTGGCGGTGCACTTTGTTGGGAGAAAGTAAACCACGGTGAACTATATTGTATTCAGCAACGGAGCAGGCAATAGGCGATGAAAAAGCCTGCCCTGTTGAGTTTGATTCGCATTCCTCCCCTCTGTGCGATTCAACGGTGTACTTCGGGAACAGGCCCGCTGGCAAATTACTGCCAGCGGGCCTGTTCCTGTTTCGGGGAGAAATCTAATCCCACCGTTTATGTTGTGCGATGGCGCTTTGCCTAGTACACCATGCCCATGGCGTCCTGAACCTCGGCCAGGGTCTGCTCGGCGATCTCGTTGGCGCGACGGTTGCCCTCGTGCAGCACGTCCTTCACATAGTCCAGATCGTTCTCGTAGCGCTGACGACGCTCGCGAATCGGCGCGAAGTACTCGTTGACGGCCTCTGTCACGTACTTCTTGAGCTGGCCGGAGCCGCCCATGCCGATCTCCTCGGCAATCTCGACCTCGGAGCGACCGGTGCAGATGGCAGCCGTCGAAAGCAGGCCGGACACGCCTGGGCGGTTCTCGGGATCGAACGTGATCATGCGCTCGGAGTCGGTCTGGCTCTTCTTGATGCGCTTGGCCGTCTCCTCGGCGGTCATCGAAATATTGATGGCGTTGCCGTAGCTCTTGCTCATCTTGCGACCGTCCAGGCCCGGCAGCAGCGGGGTCTCGGACAGCAGCGCGTCGACCTCGGGGAAGACCTTGCCGTAGCGGTTGTTAAAGCGGCGGGCGATGGTGCGGGTGAGCTCGATGTGCGGCAGCTGGTCGCGACCGACGGGCACCACGTTGCCCTTGCAGAACAGGATGTCGCAGGCCTGGTGCACTGGGTAGGTGAGCAGAAGGCCGGTGAGCTCATGGCCCGAGGCCTCCATCTCGGCCTTTACCGTGGGGTTGCGCGCCAGCTCGGCCTCGGACACCAGCGACAGGAACGGCAGCATAAGCTGGTTGGCGGCGGGCACGGCGGAGTGCGCGTAGATCATGGTCTTGTCGGGGTCGATGCCGCAGGCAAGGTAATCCATGACCATGTTGTACACGTTGTCCTGGATGTGCTCGGTCGTGTCGCGGTCGGTGATGACCTGGTAGTCGGCGATGAGCACGTTGGTCTTGGCGCCCATGTTCTGTAGCTCAACACGGCCCTTGAGGGTACCGAAGTAGTGACCCAGGTGCAGACGGCCGGTGGGGCGGTCGCCGGTGAGCATGGTGAACTTCTCGGGCGTCTTGGCCAGGCCCTCGCGAATGGCGTTGCTCTTTTGCAGCGCGACTTCGTAGCTGTTCTCGTTTGGCATGATTGCTCCTAACGTACGTTCATGGGTCAAGATAATAACGCGTTTATTGAGAGGGGCGGGCGAAAGTGAACAAGGGGGTGGTAAGGCGAGGCATGCGTGGCGGTCGAGGCGCGGCCACGAGCGGCCGACGGTAAGCAGAACAACCTTCTGCAGCAAACCTTAATGCCTGTGGTGGCGCTCTCCCTTACGCTCCTCGGCCGCCTGCTCCTCCTGCTTAAAGGCGGGGTCGTCGGGGGTGACGAGCTCGTCCTCGTGCGTGCGCTTGTTGTAATGGTGGCGCAGCACGGGCTCAAACAGGTGCAGGTGCTTGGCAAAGGCCGCCGAGCCAATGGCGAGCACGGTGAAGATGAGCACGCGCATGGGGACTTCGACCTGGTTAATCGCGGCGGCGCCGGCCGAAAGCATGATGCACCAGGCATAGATGAGCAGCACAGCCTGCCTTTGGTTGTAACCCTCTTGGATCAGGCGGTGGTGGATGTGGCCCTTGTCGGCCTGCCCGATGCTAATGTGGGCGCGCTTGCGGCGCACGATGGCGCTAAACGTGTCGATGATGGGCACACCGGCAACGATGAGCGGGATGATGAGCGAGGTGAGTGCGGCGGTGCGGCTCACGTTGAGCAGCGAGATGGAGCCCAGCGCAAAGCCCAGAAGCAGCGACCCCGAGTCGCCCAAGAAGATGCTTGCGGGGTTGAAGTTGTAGTGCAAAAAGGCCAGACAGGCGCCAAAGAGCGCAATAGAGAGCGCGGCGGCGTCGATGCGGCCCGAGAGCACGGCCATCGAAAACATGGTGAACGACGCGATGCCGCAGATGCCCGTGGCCAAGCCGTCGAGGCCGTCGATGAGGTTAATGATGTTGGTGAATGCCACCAGATAGATCACGGTGATGGGGTAGGCGAGCCATCCGAGCATGATCTCGCCGGGGGCAAACGGGTTGACGATGACGCCGATTTTTAGGCCGCCGATACAGGCGATAAGCGCGGCGAGGACCTGTCCGGCCAGCTTTTGCTTGGGCTTGAGCTGGAAGACGTCGTCGATAGCGCCGGTCGCAAAGATCGCGGTAAAAGAGAGCGCCAACATGGGGTAGCTGATGTGCAGACGCGGGTGCGGAACCAATACGGGCGGCCAGCCCAAGTACCAGGTGCCCAGGATCTGCACGATGCAGGCCACGACAAGTCCCAAAAAGATTGACGTGCCGCCCATGCGCGGAATGGGCTTGGTGTTGATGCGGCGCTTAGAAGGGTAGTCGACGGCGTCGAGCTTAATTGCCAAGCGCTTGACCAGGGGCACCGTGAGGAAGGTCGTGATAAAGGCCGCGACTGCCACGCATAGGTACGGTATGTAGCTTGTGGATGAAGCCATGAATCAAAAACCGCCAAGCGTCGAAGGAAAAGGTCAAAAGGTGCTACGCGGAAAAGGCATAGCTGACCCATGATACTCGACCGAGGGGGTGCGGAGGTTTGCGCGACCTCGATTATCACGGGCTTACCAGATATTTGGCAGTTAAGTCCGATCAAAGAAGACGATATTGAGTTGCAGCGGTGATTTTCGGCAAAAGAAAACCACCCCCCACGTTACGAAAATGAACCCACCTAAAACAGGTGGGTGCCCTCATCGACTGTTCCAGCGTCCTTAACAACGAAGGATACCTGTACTAGGTACGACTGTGTGGGCTCCCTAAATAAACGCGACGGTTCACCCAGTTGCTCCGCGGGGGGCGGAATACTTACATCATAAAGCGGCACTTTGTCGATTCCAGTCTTGACATTACAAAAATCGTGTCGGACGATTACGGCGCCTTGGGCTTGAGGCCGTTTGCGTGCTTAGCCTTTGGCGTTTGAGCTGCTGAATCGTTGTTATGGAGCATGTATTTATGCCTTCGTCGTTGACCGAACTTTTTTCGCCCGCCTGCCATTTGTGTCCGCGCCGTTGCGGTGCGGCGCGCGATGCGGGCGCACGAGGCGTGTGCGGCGCCGATGACACGCTCAAAGTTGCGCGTGCGGCGCTCCATATGTGGGAGGAACCGCCCATCTCGGGCGAGGCCGGCTCAGGCACGATTTTCTTTAGCGGCTGTTCGCTCAAGTGCGTCTACTGCCAAAACCACGAGATCTCGACGGGCAATTTCGGCCTTGAGATTTCGCCCGAGCGCTTGGTCGAGATCATGCTGGAGCTGCAGGACCAGGGTGCCAACAACATCAATCTGGTGACGGCGACGCACTACGCGCATCTGCTGCCGGCGGCGATTGCTTCGGCACGGACGCGGGGGCTGGCCATCCCGATCGTCTACAACACGAGTGGGTATGAGCGGGCGAGTGCCGTGGCGGCGCTCGGCGATCTGGTCGATGTGTGGCTTACCGACTTTAAATATGCCGATGCGGGCCTTGCGCAGTCGCTCTCTCATATTAAGGACTACCCGCGCGTGGCCGTGTCGGGCTTAGCGCAGATGGCACGCGAGATCGAGCGTCGCGGGGGAGCGCTGGTGGACGACGAGGGTCTCATGAAGCGCGGTATGATCGTGCGCCACCTGGTGCTGCCGGGGCATGCGGACGATTCGTGCCACGTGCTGGATCTGGTGTGGCAGACGGTGGGCGACGTGCCGATCTCGGTCATGAACCAGTACACGCCCAACGCCCTCATGTGCGAACAGGGCGGCGATCTGGCACGCGCCGTGACGCGCGAGGAGTACGAGCAGGTGCTCGACCATGCCGACGACCTGGGCTTTACGACGATGTTTTGGCAAGAGGGCGGCGCGGTAGACGAGAGCTTCACCCCAGCTTTCGACACCACCGGCGTCCTCTCCAGCGCACAGCGCAGCTAATTTGAGACGGGGCTTTTTTGACTACTTTGGGGCCCCGTCCCAAAATGACTGCGTATTGGGCGTTGACAGTTGACGAGCCGTAGGTAAAATATCAACTTGTCCTGGGGACGTAGCTCAGTTGGGAGAGCGCTGCCGTCGCATGGCAGAGGCCGAGGGTTCGACTCCCTTCGTCTCCACCATTGGATTTGATAAGCCGCTGACATTGCGTCGGCGGCTTTTTTTGAAAGAAAGGGCTGTACCATGGCCGAGCTTGAGTCCCAACCACTGTCTGTCGAGGAGCGCGCCGAGTTGGAAGAGCTTCGCGCCGAGAAGGCTCGTCGCGAGGCCCAGGAAGAGGCGCGCCGTGAGCGTGAGGAGCTGGCCGCCCTGCGTGCCGAGCGTGCGAGGGCCGAAGAGGCAGCTGCCAAGGTCGCACCGGCGCCTGTACCTGCGCCCAAGCCCGCCGCTGCGAAGCCCACACCCGCTGCGCCCAAACCTCAGCCTAAAAAGGCGCCTCGTCCCAAGCCCGCCGAGCCCAAGCCGAGCCGCGACGAGATGACCTTCGCCCAGCGCATGGTCACCTCCAAGGAGCCTACGGGTGAGAACGAGATCCCCGGCATGGCCCCGGCTCAAAAGATCATCATCGTGCTTGCCCTCATCGCGTTTGTCATCTTTATGGGCTATACGATCCTGACCAGCATGGGCCTGCTCTAGCCGATTCACGCCGGGCTCCACGCTCGCATATCCCGCCTCGCCCAACCCTCAACCTCTGCACAACGCATCCGAAAGGTCGCCCCATGGCTTTGACCGACATCTCGCATCCCACCGACATTGCAATGCTCACCGATCTGTACGAGCTCACTATGGCCCAGGGCCTGTGGGAGAGCGGCAAGGCCAATGAGCAGGGCTGTTTTACGGCGTTTTACCGCGACCATCCCTTTGGCAGCGCGTATGCCGTCATGTGTGGCACCGCCGAGCTGCCCGAGCTGGTCGAGAACCTGTGCTTTACGCCCGAGGATATCGATTACCTCGCCTCGCTGCAGGCTCCTGCCGGCGGCGCGATGTTCAAGCCTGCATTCCTCGACTACCTGCGCGACTTCCGCGCGCATGTGAACATTGACGCCGTGCCCGAGGGCGAGCTCGTCTTTCCGCGCGAGCCCATGGTGCGTGTCACCGGCCCGGCGCTGGAGTGCCAGCTGCTCGAGACCGCGCTGCTCAACATCGTCGGCTTTCAGACGCTCGTTGCCACTAAGACGGCGCGCGTGGTGCTGGCGGCGGACGGCCGCCCCGTGGCCGAATTCGGCCTGCGCCGCGCCCAGGGTCCCGACGGCGGCTTGGCCGTTGCGCGCGCGAGCTACGTGGCCGGCTGCTCGTCCACGTCCAACGTACTTGCCGGGCGTCGTTACGGCATCCCCGTCTTTGGCACGCATGCGCACAGCTGGGTGATGAGCTTCGACTCCGAGCTCGAGGCCTTCCGCGCTTTTGCTAAGTCGAGCCCCAAGAACTGCACGCTGCTTATCGACACGTACGACGTGCGCGAGGGTTGCGAGCATGCCATTACGGTTGCCAAGGAGATGGAGGCAGCGGGCGAGCGCCTGTCGGCCATTCGCATCGACTCGGGCGACCTGGCCAAGCTCTCCAAGTATGTGCGCGGCCGTTTTGATGCCGAGGGCCTGCCCTATGTGGGGATCTCGGTTTCCAACGATCTGGACGAGTACACGATTCAGTCGCTGCTCGACCAGGGCGCGCCTATTGATAGCTTTGGCGTGGGTACCAAACTCGCGACCTGCTACGATCAGCCTGCGCTGGGCGGCGTGTACAAGCTTTCGGCCCGTCGCGCGACCGATGCGGAGCCGTGGACGCCGGTGGTGAAGCTTTCCGAGCAGCCCTACAAGCGCACGATCCCCGGCGTGCAGCGCGTACGACGCTATTACGACGGCTTTGGCGGCCCGGTCTGTGACATGATCTATGACGAGGACCATCTGGCGGGGGAGGGCGCCGCGCGCGGCAATACCCTCGTGGCCGTGAATGATGCCGCCCTGGTGACCGACGTGTCCGAGCTTGAGTATCGCGAACTGCTGGCGCCGATTGTGCGCGACGGCAGCGCGGTGGCTCC
>CABVDE010000034.1 GCA_902496945.1 uncultured Collinsella sp. | reverse complement strand
GTCGCGCCCTCGAAATTGAACGTCAGATTGGCGTGAATGCGGCCCGCGCAGCGTCAACGGGTCCGCCGTTCGGTAGAACGGCGGAACAATAGTTACTCGACAGTTACGCTCTTGGCGAGGTTGCGGGGCTGGTCGACGTCGCAGCCGCGCAGAATGGCCACCTCGCGGGCGAGCAGCTGCAGCGGGACGCTCGCCGTGATGGGGCTGAACACGTCGCGGACGGCCGGCACGCGGATGGTGCAGTCGGCGATCTTGTTGATCTCCTCGTCGCCCTCGGTGGCAACGACGATGACCTTGGCGCCGCGCGCCTTGCACTCCATAAGGTTCGACACGGTCTTATCGTAGGTGGCGCTCTTGGTTGCCACGGCGATGACGGGGAAGCCCGGATCGATCAGGGCGATGGGGCCGTGCTTCATCTCGCCGGCGGCATAGGCCTCGGCATGCAGGTAGCTGACCTCCTTGAGCTTGAGCGCGCCCTCGTAGGAGATAGCTGCGCCCATGCCGCGACCCACGAACAGCGCCGACTGCGCGTCCTTGCACAGCAGGGCGGCCTCATGCACGGCCCCAGTCTGGGTGTCCAAAATCCACTGGATCTGCTCAGCCGTATCGGAAAGCTCGCGAAACATCATGCGCGCCTGCTTGGTGGTCAGGCGATACTTGACCTGCGCCAGCAGCAGGGCCAGCAGTGTCAGGCTCACGACCTGGCCGATAAAGCTCTTGGTTGAGGCGACCGCAATCTCCTTGTTGGCCTTGGTGTAGATGACGCCGTCGCTCTCGCGCGCCACCGGGCTGCCCACCACGTTGGTGATGCCGAAGACCTTGGCGCCCTTGATGCGCGCATCGCGAATGGCGGCAAGGGTATCGGCCGTCTCACCCGACTGGGACACGGCCACAACAAGCGTCGTCGGCGTGATGATGGGGTTGCGGTAGCGGAACTCGCTTGCCGCCTCGACCTCGGTAGGAATACGAGCCCAGCCCTCAATGAGATTCTTAGCAATGAGGCCAGCGTGATAGCTGGTGCCGCAAGCGATCACGTAGACGCGGTCGATGTCGTTGAGCTCCTCGAGCGAAAGGCCCAGCTCGTCGATGTCGAGCTCGCCGGCTGGCGTCATACGACCGACCAGCGTGTCGCGCACGACGCGCGGCTGCTCGTGGATTTCCTTGAGCATGAAGTCGGGATAACCGCCCTTTTCGGCCATGTCCAGATCCCAGTCGATGTGAGTGACCTTGGGCTCGATAACATTGCCGGCCTCGTCGGTGTATTCGACGCCTGCGGGCGTGAGCTTGGCAAACTGACCGTCCTCGAGCACCACGACATCGCGGGTGGCGTCGATGAGTGCAATGACGTCGGAGGCGACATAGGCGCCGGTCTCGCCTGCGCCGACCACAATCGGGGAATCCTTGCGGGCTACGGCGATCACGCCGGGCTCGTCAGCGCACACGGCGGCCAGACCATAGGCACCGACCACGTGGGTGCAAGCCTCGCGCACGGAGGCCATCAGGTCGTGCGTCTCGGCATAGGCCTCTTCGATCAGATGCGCAAAGACCTCGGTATCGGTCTCGCTCTTAAAGTGGTGGCCGCGGCCCTCCAGCTCTTCGCGCAGCTCAGCGAAGTTCTCGATGATGCCGTTGTGGACGATGGCGATACGACCGTCGCAGCTGGTGTGGGGATGGGCGTTAACGACGGAGGGCTTGCCGTGGGTAGCCCAGCGGGTATGGCCGATGCCGCAGGTAGCGTCGCTGTCGATATTGGAAAGCTCGCTCTCCAGGCCCGCGACCTTGCCCACGCGGCGGATGACGTCGAGGTGAGCCGCGGCGCCCTCGCCCACCTCGAGCGCAACGCCCGAGGAGTCATAGCCGCGATATTCCATGCGCTTGAGGCCCGTGACCAGGATGTTCTTTGCAATATCAGAGCCGGTGTAGCCGACAATTCCGCACATAGGATAAATCCCTTCGTTCGCGTGACTGCAAGACGTCCACGCACAGGGGGCGCTGAGACGTATAACGTTCGAGTATTGTACTCACGCAAGCGCAAGCTGATATACCAGAAGTGGTATCTCAACTTAGATACCACCCGATGCACACACCTCACCACCACAAAGGGGACAGGCACCTTTGTGGTGGTTTGGACCGGGGCGGCGGCCTATCCCGGCGAAAGATCTCGATCTGTAACATCTGGGCCGCAATAAGCCGGCTTAGTGTTACAGATCGAGACATTACGGTTCGGCCCCTGCACTATGTCTCGATCTGTAACAGGTGGAGCCGGTTTTGCCGTCCAGATGTTACAGATCGAGACAATTGGAAACCGGAACAGCCCAAACCACCACAAATGAACTGCGTCCCATTGTGTTGGTTTTTCCTAGGAGGTTTGTTTGGGGAAAGTTGTTGCGAGCGCCGCAACAGCGAGGCCGGCCACCACGTAGAAAGCCGTGGCTGCGGAGTTCGCACGGACCTCGGCGTTATCTTCCAAGAGCTCTCCTTGTACCTCGAGCGCAACGTTCATGGATTCCAGGCGCGCCGTAAATGCCGCGTCGCTTTCAAAGGTGTAGACAACCTCTTCGAGCGCTGCCTTGTCCTGCGTGTCGACCATGCCGCTCGCTTCGATGCGCGCATCGAAGCCGGTGTTGACGGCGATAAGCAAGACCGAACCCATGGCAGCGGAACCCAGCGCAAGGCCGAGATTTCGCGCGGCCCCCTGAATGCCGCCCGACTGCTGAGCATCACTCGGCGGCACAGCAGAAGCAACGATGTTGTTGGCCTGCGAGTTCACCAAACCAACGCCCACGCCGCCAAAGAGCGTACCGACCACCATAATGGGCGTGAGCTCGGTCGCTCGCACGCCAAACGCCATGCTCACGCAGGCGGCGGCCATAAAGACATAGCCCACACGGACCACAGACCAGGGCTTGAGCTGTGGGAACTTGCGTGGCACAAACATCGCGAGCACCAGCATGGGCACGCCCGAGATAATGCCCAGGAGCGCGGTCTGCATGCCGCCGAGGCCAATCACAAGCTGATAGTACGAAGTGCCTACCAAGCCCTGAGCGCCCATGTAGAAGAACGGCAGGGCAATGGCCACAACGCCGGCTCGAACGGTGGCGTTGCGCACAAAGCTCGACGGCAAAATTGCTATGCCGTGCGTCCGCTCCATCCGACGCTCGACCGGAATCAAAATCACCAGCAATAACAGGCCGATGCCGACAATGGGAAGCGCAGGAGAGATGCCCTCGATTGTAAAGGGCGCCTGCGGCAAGGGGGCAAACACGCCCCAAGTCGAGATGCGCGAGAGGCCGCACATAACGGCGAACAATCCCAGAGAGGCAATAACCGCACCCGGCGCATCAAACTTGCCCGCATGCAGGCCGCCGCCCGTCGGCAGCTTCGCGCTCGCAACGAGCAGGGCCACAAAATAGGCCGCAAGCACGCCAAAGGTCACGCGAAAGCCCGCAACATCGACCAGAATGCCCAGCGCGATGGGAATAATCGTCGCAAGCGCCGCGGACGCAGCGATCACGCCGTACGCTTGCTTGCGCTCCTCGCCTTCGTACAGCATGGACACCATGCCGAGCACCGAAGGGATAATGAGACTCGCACCCAAGCCAACCATAAGACGGCCGCCCCAAATAAGCAGCTCAATGCTCGGCGAAAACGCACACAGTAGCTCGCCCACCACGGCAAGCACCAATCCGGCGCGGAAATTACGGCACCACCCGATAACCATGCCGAGCAAACCGCTCGCAAGCATAAAGGTTCCTGCCATAAGCGAATAAACCGTGCTCGCCATCTGAACGTCGGAGAGCGGGCATCCAAACACACGCATCATCTCGGCCATGGCAACCGAAAACGCGCCGTTGTCTGCCGAGGTGCCCACCTGAGCGCATGCCAACACGATCAACGGCGCCAGACGCGCCAAACGAGAAGGCCCCGCGGGCTCCATCCCCGACCTCGAAACCGCGCGATCCATGCACATCACCATCCGCTTTTTTCATTCCGTATATGCGGCAAGGATTTAAAACCAGCCCTTCCCCTACTCATCATAAAAAATGCGTATCATGACAGGTGCCACGCTCTTTTCCAGATATACGGCAAATCGAGCTTTCCCGCGATACCAGGAGCCTTCATGAGCATCAATCAACGTCAGGCCAAACTGTTAAAGATCCTGCTCGACCAGGCAGGATACATCCCAACGGTCGACGTTTCCGATGCCCTTGCCTGCTCAGAGCGCACCATCCGCAACGACATGAGGGCCGCCAACGCCTTTCTCGACGAGATGGGCATCCAGGCGGCCATCGTCTCCAAGCGCGGCAACGGCATCCGTATCGATGGCGACAGCACGCAGCGCGGCCAAATCTCGGACATCATCAAGGAGCGCTCGCTCTCCATGGACGCCGGCCTCGACCGCTTCTACCGTGGCATGCTGCTGCTCACCTGCGACTACCGGCACCAATACACCACCGAATCGCTCGCTCGGGCAATTCTCACCAACAAGCAACAAGCCCAAGACGACCTACGCACATGGAACGAGCTCATGACGCCGTTTGGAGCCCAGATCGTACGCGGCCGCCGCATCACCGTCGAGGGCCCCGAGGAATATATCCGCTTCTTTGTCGTCTACTATCTATTTGAGCTTGCGTCGACCGCCATGAAGCGCCGCATCGAGCCGCAGCTCTTTGGCGGTAACGAGCAGTTCTTCAACGACCTCATCGCATACGTCGAGCGCGAGATCCATACGCTCTACACCGACAATGCCCGCCACCAACTTGCCGTCTACCTGCAGATTATGACCCTACGCATTCTTAAGGGCAAAGAGGTCGGCGGCTACACCTCGGCGATTCCCGTTGTGTACGACGACGTCGCCAACCGCATTGAACAGCGCTTTGGCATCGAGGTCTCCGACAACGAGCGCGGCATCATCCGTGACCTCTTTACGGTCTCCACGCGTCGCTGGACACCGGAATTCCAGCGGACCTATCAACCCACGCCCGAGGCGGCACGCCTCACCGAGGAGCTATTCTGCGCCCTCGCCGAACGCTTTGGCACGCGGCCGCCGCTTCATCTTGAAAAGCCATGCGCCGCGCTCATCGAAGCGGGGCAAACCCACATGCGCTACGAGCGTGCCATCTCGCTGCCGCAGGAAAACACCTGGACGGTACGGTACGACAACATGGCATCGTTCATGCGCCTGTCCGAGGTGCTGCGCGACGCCCCCAGCCTGTCCGGGCTGAATCTATACCAGACCGATGTGACGCGCTTGGCGATGCTTTTGCTCTCGTATATGGACGGTCTGTCATCGCACGACCAGTGGCGTGTCGGACTCGTGGTCAACTGCGGCATTGAGCAGGTCTTCTATGCACGTGATCGACTCGAGCGACTCATTCCCTGCATGCGGGTCGCGCGCGTGTTGACCGAAACCGAGGTCGCCGAGATTGAATCGGAACCCAAGCATGGCAGCCTCGACTTTCTGGTGTCGTTTGACCCCATCAAAACGACGTTGCCGCTCTGCGTGCTGAGCAACGCCATCGACGATGCCGACCGCAGCCGCATCGAGCTGCTGCTGATGAAGCTCGGGTGCCCGCACGGACTTGATGACGCCCCGCTTGCCGGCGGCCTTGCCGAGTGCGAGCTCGATATTTCGCACGCGCGCATGCTCACGCGAACCCTTCACGCGGCGCTCGTCGAAGACGGGCTCTGGCGCGGCACGCTCTCCGGCTTCTCAAGCGTCTTCGAGATGTTCTCCTTTACGCGAGGACCGTGGCTCTTGCTGACCGTTTGTTCCCAAGATGTCGCCCAAACTGGAGTCGCGCATTACCGCGTGGAAACGCGCGTCGGCTTTACCGGCGACCGTTTGCAACATATCCTGGTGCTCTGCGTCGCCCCGGGCGATGAACGCATCCTTACTCCAGTTACGCAGCGCTTCCGAGAGCTCGCATCCGATGCCGGCCTTGGGCGATAAGCCGCCCGGACGCCCGTCGCGCGAGCCCGAGCAAGCCGTCGCAAGCGCTTGAACGCAAAGGACCCGTGGCCGCCCCTGCAGCCACGGGTCCTTCTCTATCGTCTTCGGCCTAGGCCGCAGCGAAGCTAATTACGAGCCCAAACGGTCTCGCCCTCTTTGATCGTCTCGAGAACACGCAGGTTGCGCACCTCATCGAGCTCAATCTTGAGCGGGTTCTTCTCAACGATGCAGAAGTCGGCCAGCTTGCCAGCCTCGAGCGTACCCTTGCGGTCGAGCTCGCCGTACTGGAAAGCGCCGTTGACCGTGATGGCCTTCAGGCCCTCGTACACGCTGATCCTCTGATCCTCGTCCAGCTGGGCGCCGCCCTTGGTGACGCGCTTGGCGGCGCACCACACAGCCTCAAAGAAGTTGGGGCGCAGCACCGGCGTGTCGGTGTGGAAGGTAAACGGCAGGCCGCACTCCAGGGCATCATAGCAGGCAGACACACGACCGCCGCGCACGGGACCGAAGTTCTTAAGGTGCACGTCGGCCCAGTACCAGATATGGCTGGCGAAGATCGACGGGATCATGTTGATCTCGGCCATCTGCTCGTACTGATCGCGGCGGGCAGTCTGGCAGTGAATCATGACCGGGTGCAGGCCCGCCTTGTCGGGATTGGGCGAATCCTCCAGCGCACGCTTGTACACACGCAGGTACTGGTCGGCTGCCGCATCGCCGTTGGTATGGGCAAGCAGCTGATGGTTGCCGTCGATAGCCTTACGCATGAAGTCATACGCGGCCTTGTCGGTCATGGTGCCATAGCCGCAATAGCCCTCTCCCTCATCGCCGGGGGTATAGGGCTCAGTCATCCAAGCCGTGCGGCCCTGCGGCGAGCCGTCAAAGAACATCTTGAGGCCGCCGATGCGGAAGTGACCGGTGTAGCCCTGCGAGACAAAGGACTCATGATCGGCCAAGATCTTGTCGACGTCCTCGCCGTACATGGGATAGCTCACGACGTCCATCTTGAGCAGGCCCTTGTTCGCAAGGCCGCAGAACAGCGCCGCGAAGTCGGCGGTGGTGGCGCCCTCCTGGCAGGTGGTGACGCCGTTTTCCAGATAGATGTCCTGCATCTCGCCGATCATGACATCCATGTCCATCTTCTGGCGCGGCTGCGTCACGGCAAAAAGCGGCCACATAGCGCCCGGCTCCTCGCAGTAGCCGTCCGGCGTGCCATCG
The DNA here is from genome assembly GCA_902496945.1 of uncultured Collinsella sp. Lineage (GTDB taxonomy): Bacteria > Actinomycetota > Coriobacteriia > Coriobacteriales > Coriobacteriaceae > Collinsella. The sequence continues at coordinate 15,073 of CABVDE010000034.1, read as the reverse complement.
GCCTCGCGGCCATAGCGGGAACCCTCGGGATCGGGGGTCTCGGCGGTAATGTTGGCGAGCTCAAGCAGCTTGGTGTTGGCAACGATCATATGGCTCGAGGCGTGAACGGCGATGACCGGAATGGTCTCGCTCACGCGGTCGAGCACGTGGCGGTTGGGATGCTCATGCTCGGCCAGAGAATTCTGGTCGTAGGAGACGCCCATGATCACGCCGTCCTCGCCGATGCCACGCTGCTCGGCAAAAGCGGCAAGACGCTCGACGATCTCATCGAAATCCGACGCACCGTTAAGATCGGCAGCCACGATGTACTGCGTGCAGCCCGAGATGTGGCTGTGGGGATCGATCAGGCCGGGCATGAGGCAGGCACCGTTAAGGTCAATCTCCTCGGCATCCCCGGCCTGGGTGCGAGCCTCCTCGAGCGAGCCGGTGAACGCGATGGTGCCGTCGTCTGCAACCAGCAGGGCCTCAAAGGAATCGCCCTCACCCGTCATGGGAACAAAGTCGCCGTTGAAGTACAGCTTCTTCATGGCCTACTCCTCCTCTTTGGAGAACTTCTTGATGGCAGGGGTGGTGGCCAGGCCAAGCACAATGATGGCGGCGCCCACGTAGTAAGCGAAACGAGTGGAGTTGAAGCGAGACTGGGCGTTGATCTCGACCAGGGCGTCACGCTCTTCATCGCTCATGTCGATATCCCGGACGGAAGCGAGGAAGTTCTCATCGGAGACAAGGTCGATGTTGCGCTCGGAGATAGCGGCAACGGTGGTCTCGGAAATGCGGGAATCGTTGGCTGCTGCATCCTTCACGGAGTTGGTGATACCAAAGAGCAGCACGGCGCCCAGCAGGGCAATGCCGATGGCCTGGCCAACATTGCGCATGGTGGTCTGAATGCCGCCGGACTGGGAAGCGTCGCGCTCGTTCACGGCAAGGGCGACAACGTTGTTGGCCTGGGCGGAAACAATACCAGCGCCCGAGCCGGCGACAACGCAGCCGATGAGGATGCCAGGCATGGAGGCGGCATCGAGAGTGACCGAGAACGCCATGATAATCAGGGCCGCGGCAAGGGTGAGGTAGCCGACCTGGATGACGCGACGCGGGTTAGCCTTCGGCATGAACTTGGGGATACCGATGGAGAAAGCGAAGGTCGGAACGCCAACGACGATGGAAAGCACGCCAACGATAGCCGGAGACCAGCCGGCAACGAGCTGCAGGTAGGGGGCCATCAAAATGGACTGAACGCCCATGAAGAAGAACGTGATGGCAGAGGCGGCGAGACCAGCGAGAACCTGCGGGGTCTTGAGGAAGGACTGGGGAAGCAGGGCAAAGCCGTTCTTCTCTTCGACCTTCTTCTCGACGTTGATCATAACGATAAGGATGATCACACCCAGAATAGCCATGGGCAGGCAGGGAGAGATGCCGGCAATGGTGAAGGGGCAGGCCGGGAAGGGCTCGACGAGACCCCAGGCGGAGATGCGGGACACGCCGACCAGGAACAGGAACAGACCGGTTGCGGCGAGGGCGACGCCGGCGCCATCGAACTTGAGCTTCTCGTCGGACTGCTCGATCTCGGGCAGCTTAAAGGAAAGCAGGAACACGAGCACAAAGTAGGCAGCGAGGACGAAGAACGTCACGCGCATGCCAGCGGCCATGAGCACAATGGAGAGCAGCAGCGGCAGCAGGGCGGAAAGGCCAGAAGCGGCGCCGATGCAGCCAAATGCAAGCACGCGGTTCTTACCGTGATAGATCTTGGGGACGAGACCCAGGACCGAGGGAATCATGAACGAGGCGCCGAAGCCCACGAGGGTGCGGCCGCCCCAAATGAACATGGCCATATTGGGGGACATAGCGAGCACGACCTCGCCGGCGGCGCACAGCAGAGCGCCCATGCGGAAGTTCTTTTTCCAGCCAATGATGGTGCCCATCATGCCACCGGCAATCATGAAGGCGCCGGCCATGAGGGAATAGACCATGTTGGCGAGCTGGATGTCGGCGGTGGTGGCGCCGAGGTCCTGCGTCAGGGCGGTTGCGGCGAGCGAAAGGGCGCCGTTATCGCCCGAAGTGCCCATCTGGGCCAGGATCAGAACGAGAACGGGGAGAAGCATGAACTTCTCGGCACCCTTCTCCTCTGCCACAGCTTTAGCTTTAGCCATGTGTTGGTTCCTTTCTTTTCCGTTTCACGCGGGCATTGAACCCCTTTGAACCCGCGCGTCTTGTCGAGGCAAATATAGGGCGGGGCGCAATAAGGGCAGCATCAGAGCCATTGCCGTAGATGCGGCAATTCTGCCGATTGGCCTAAAGGGCATCGGCTTTTCTCGCGCAAAGCAAAACGGCCGGCCCCTTTGTTCGGGCCGACCGCTTGGAAGAGAGATTTTAATTGTTGGGATGTTTTAGGCAGTCACAGCGGCTTCCGCAGCATCGACGCCCGCGGTGGTTGCACCAATAACGACGTAGCCACTCACGCAGCCGGCAATGGCGCACATAACGCCCTTTAAGATCATCATGCCCGTGCGCGAAAGCGGCAGCGGGAGCACAAAGGTACACAGCCAGGCAAGGGGCGTGGCGACCGCAAGGGCGATGATACCGACGACGACCGACAGGGGAATCGACTTTTTGGGCAGCTTGGCCAGCCATCCATAGCCTTCGGAATTACCGAGGTAAACACCCTTGTTGAAGTCCATTTTGGTCAGCGGTACCACGCACCAGGTCAGGATGAGGCCGAGCAGGGCGCCCGTCAGTGCAATCTCCTCGACCACCTTGCCGGCAGCAAAGGTAATGCTGGCATCCCCCGCGTGCATGCCCATAAAGATGAGCGCGTTGACGACGCCATTGACGATGCCGTAGCCGACGATACATTTGTTCTTAAGATAGCTCTGGTAGTCCTTTGCGGCTGCCATATACCCTCCCCGTTTTCGCAGTGTCATTTGAGTGGGGCACAGTGTATCCTCGCGCGCATTCCGCGTTGACCAGAAGGATTGCCGTAGATGCGGAAACAATCTCGCCCAAAACCACCACATTGGGGACAGGCCCCTTTGTGGTGGTTTGGACCGGCCGGTGCTCTGCCCCGGCGAAAGATCTCAATCTGTAACATCTGGGGTCCCGGGAGCCGGCTTCGTGTTACAGATCGAGACATTACGGTTCAGCCCCAGCACTATGTCTCAATCTGTAACAGGTTGAGCCGGTTTTGCCGTCCAGATGTTACAGATCGAGACAATTGAAGGCACGGGCAGCAAAAACCACCACAAAGGCGCCTGCCCCCATTGTGGCGGTCGCGCCGGCAGCAGCGTTTCCCCAGATAAAACCTGCCAAAATAAACCTGTCCCTTTTTGGTAGGTTTGGGATGCTACAATCAGCTCTGTACTTGAAACGCATCAAAGGGGCCGCTATGGCAAAGGTTAAAATCAGCGACGTCGCGCGCGAGGCCGGGGTTTCGTTGGGCACGGTTTCCAACGCGCTCAACCACCCCGAAAAGCTGCGCCCCGAGACCCTCAAACTCATCAACGAGACTATCAATCGCTTGGGCTACCTGCCCAACCAAAGCGCTCGCCAGCTGGCCGGCGGTACCACCAAGTCCTTTGGCCTGGTCCTCCCCCGCCTCGACCACGGCTTCTCGCTCCAAATTGCCAGTGGCGCCCACAATGAGGCCCGTAAGCACGGCTACGACCTACTTATCGCCAACGCCGATAACGACGATATTCTCGAAGACCATTACCTGCGCTACTTTATGGGCATTCAGATGTCCGGCGTCATGGTCCAGCCCATGGCATCCCCCGACTGGCACCCTGCCATGACCAAGATGCCCGTGCCAATCGTCCACCTGGACATCCACTGTTCCGAGCCCGGCTACTACGTGGCCGCCGACAACGAGGCACAAGGCCGCATCATCGCCGAGCTCGCCATCGCCCGCGGCGCACACCATATTGTCGTTGTGGGCCGAGCGGCATTTATGCAGCTTACCCTACGCGTGCTTGGCATTCAAAAGGCCCTTGCCCTGCGTCCCGATATCAAGATTGAAGTCATCGACGCCGGCGAATGGAATACCGCTGCCGACGGCTACGGCATCGGTGCCCAAATCGCCGAGCGCCCCGCGGACGAACGACCCGACTTCGTGGTCGGCCTCACCGACGTACTGGCATCGGGCGTCATCTCGGCGCTGGTCGACAAAGGCATCTCTGTCCCCGAGCAGGTCCGCGTGGCCGGCTGCGATGGCAACCCACTCGCCTGGAGCGGAGCGGTACCGCTAACCACCGTGGCACCCCCGGGCTACGAGATTGGCCGCAAGGGCGTTCAATTGCTCATGGAGCAAATCGAGAACAAGGCGCCGGCGAAGACCAAGCACGTCCGCATCGGCTCTGCCGCGCGCACCGTCACCGCGGTCACGGCCATCGAGGACATCAACCGCCAAGAACTCGTGCGGCCGTTCCTGTTGGAACGCACCAGCACCCAGGCAAGCAACCACGCCAAAGCCACCGCCATCAACCTCGGCGCGTATCTGTAATCGCTTATTCGTCGAGCCTTTAGGTGCGGCAGTATTCTCTATCTATGTCCACACGTATATAACTTCCCATTTCGTGTAATGCGACGTTATCAGGCCAATGCTCAAAACAAAAGGGCCCGACAAGCAAGCACTTGCCGGACCCTCTTTCCTATCGCTCATTAGAACGGCGGAACACAGTTATCCGCGAACGACGTCCATCGGTAAACGGTATTTTTTGGGCTGACCTCCCCTCAGACGCAAAGATGCGGCCATCCGCAGAGCGCGAATGGCCGCATCTTTAAAATGCAATTGAAATGGCTTGTGTGCAAGCGCTAGCGCACAGTCTTGACCGCCGCCGTCAGATCGAACAGTGTGTCGAGCACGGCAGCGCAACCGTCCACCACATCCTGCGGCAGCGGGACGATATCGGGCACGGCAAAGACATGACAGCCTGCCGCGATGCCCGAAACACAGCCGTTACGCGAATCCTCAACCACGGCGCATTCCTCGGGAGCAAAGCCCGCACGCTTGCAGGCAAGCAGGTACATCTCGGGATCGGGCTTGCCGTGTTCGACTTCCTCGCCGCAGGTCACGGTCTCAAACTTGTCAAAGAGACCGAATGCTTTAAGAGTCCGCTCGGCGGTAACGTGGCGCGACGAGGTCGCAAGGCCCACTTGATAGCCCGCCGCCAGCAGCTCGTCTAGGCACTCGGCGGTACCGGCCTTAAGCTCCAGATCGGTCTTGACCATCTCGTCGCGAATCTCTTTATGGCGGCGATAGATGGCGTCGGCAGCCTCATGACTACCGTAATGTTCCTCAAGAATGCCCATGACATCAGGCAGCGTGCGACCGATAAACTGATAAATCAGCGCATCGTCAATCGCGATTCCCAGTTCAACGGCGCCTACTTTCCAGGCCTTAATCCCCAAACGCTCGGTATCCACGAGCGTTCCATCCATGTCAAAGATGACTGCCTTAATCATATCGGTCCCCCATCGGCTTGCGTTGCCGTTACTCTACCGCATTTAGAAACTTGTATATAACGTATATAGTATATTGCACTTTCGTTACATAGATAGAAGCTTATGGCGAGCAACTTGGTAGGATTATACTTTCGTCCGAGCTTTTAACTGTAAGGAACATTTCATGCTTTCAGACACCACCGCACCCGTAGAGGAGCTTCAGGACAAACTCGCAGCGCTCGAGCAGCTGCTTTTAGCATGCGGACGCGTCGCCATCGGCTTTTCCGGCGGCGTCGACAGCAGCTTTTTGGCCGCCGTATGCGCCCGCATCATGCCTACCAATACCCTCCTCGTCCATCTCACCACGCCACTCATCGGCACGCCCGAGCAGGCTTCGTTTGAGCGAGCCGTTGACGGACAAGCCAATGAGGGCCCGTATTTTAAGCTTCCCGTGCTCAATCTTTCGGTCGATCAGCTGCAACTCCCCCAGGTTGCCTGCAACGATGCCGACCGCTGCTACCACTGCAAGCGCGCCGGCTTCACCGCCATCGTCAATCACGCCAAGTCGCTGGGCTTCCCCACCGTTATCGATGGCAGCAACGCGAGCGACCGCGGCGATTACCGTCCCGGTATGCGTGCTGCCCAGGAGCTTGGCGTGCGCTCGCCCCTTATGGAGGTCGGTTTTACCAAGAATGAGGAGCGCGAACTGCTGCACGAGTGGGGCTACCCCGTTTGGAACTTGCCGGCAGGCGCCTGCCTCGCCACGCGCGTTCCCACGGGCGAGGAACTAACGCGCGAGAAGGTCGACTTGATTCGCGCCTGCGAGGATTACCTGCACGATCAGGACCTGGCTCAGGTCCGCGCACGCCTCGTCGGTGGCTGCATGCATATCGAGGCTGCACCGGCAGACGTCACCAAGATTGCCGCTCTCGGCGGCACCGCGGTCAACGACGAAGGCAAAACCCCGCTGCCCGCCGCCATCGAATCGGCCCTACGCGACCTAGGCTGCGGCCACATCTCCCCCGAGGTCACCCCCTACATCCACGGCAATATGAATCAGTAGGTTACGCCGTTTTACAAACGGCGTAACTCCTCGGCGCGGCGCCATCACCCGGGCAAGCAGCCACGCCGAAGCCACCGTCATCAACCTCGGCGCATTCCTCGGGGGCAAAGCCCGCACGCTCGCAGGCGAGCAGGTAGATAGCGGGGTCGGGTTTGCCGCACGCGACGTCCTCGCCGAAGGTCACCGTTTCAAACTTGTCAAAAAGGCCGACCATCTTAAGGTTGCGCTCGGCCGCAACGCGGCGCGACGACGTCGCAAGCCCCACGTGATAGCCCGCAGCCAGCAACTCGTCTATGCACTCGGCGGCGCCGGCCTTTAGCTCCAAGTCGGTCTTGGCCATCTCGTTGTGGAGCTCAATGTTACGGGCATAGAGCGCCTCGACGGTTTCGCCCTTGCCGTAATGCGCCTCAAGGATGTCTTTGACATCGGTGTTCGTACGGCCGATAAACTGATGGGTCAGCGCATCATCGATCGCGATCCCCAGCTCGGCAGCACCCGCCTTCCATGCCCTCATTTCCAAACGCTCGGTATCGATCAGCGTTCCGTCCATATCAAATATAACAGCCTTGATCATGTCGACCCCTTCATCGGCTAGCGTTGCCGCAAATCACTGCACATCAAAACTTGTATATAACGTATATATCATATTGTACTTTCGTTACATAGACAGAAGCCTTATAACCTGCCAAAAAGGGACAGGTTTATTTTGGTAGGTTTTATCTGGGAAAACACAACCAGGGCCGCGACGCCCATATGGCATCGTGGCCCTGTTCCTTGGAGAAGGATCGATTGATTAAGCGGGCAGACTACGTCTAGCCCTCGAGCCCGGCGTTGATAAGCTCGGCAATCTCGGCGGGATCGGTGCTTTCGCGCACCTTGTCGCGGAAGCCGGCATCCATCAGCATCACGGCTGCCTTGGAAAGCAGGCGCAGATGCGTGGTGCCAGCCTCACCGGCGGGTACGTAGAGCGCAAGCGCCACATCGACGGGAACGTTATCAAAGCTTGGCCACTCAACGGGCTCGCTCATCTTAAGCACGGCCACGCCCGGCGTGTGAACCGCATCGCTCTTGGCGTGCGGAACGGCAAACCCGGCGACAAGACCGGTCTCGGCCTCGTTCTCGCGCGCAATGAAAGCGGCCTCTACGGCAGATGCGTCATCGGCAAAGCCAAGCTCGACGCCCTGCTCGGACAAATAGCGCAGCGCATCCTCACGCGAGGCGGCGGCGTAGCCGATCGTCACCTGGCTGGCAGATACAAATCCCATGGAAACCTTCCTTACAACACAGACCTGACCGCAGCTTCGATACCGTCGGCGTCCAAACCGAACTCGTGCAGCAAATCGACCGCAGGGCCAGACTCGCCGTACACATCACGCACGCCGACGCGTCGCATCGGCACCGGATGCTGTTCCGCGAGCACCGAGGCCACGGCCTCGCCAAGACCGCCGATAATCGAGTGCTCCTCGGCAGTGACCACGCGACCAGTCTTCTTGGCGCTGGCAACTACCAGGCGCTCATCAAGCGGCTTGATCGTGTGCATGTTGATAACCTCGGCATCGATACCATCGACAGCGAGGGCCTCGGCAGCTTCAAGCGCCTCGGCAACCATGAGGCCACAAGCGATGATGGTCACATCGGACCCCTCGCGCACGACCACGCCGCGACCAATCTTGAACTCATAGTCCTCGCGGTCGTTGATGACCGGTGTTGCTAGACGGCCGAAACGCATGTAGACCGGCCCCTCAAACTCATAGGCGGCGCGCACGCAAGCGCGAGCCTCGATGTCATCGGCGGGAACGATCACCGTCATACCCGGGATCGTGCGCATGAGCGCGATGTCCTCGCAGCACTGATGCGTGGCGCCGTCTTCACCGACCGAGATGCCCGCATGCGTGGCGCCGATTTTGACGTTGAGGTGCGGATAGCCGATGGAATTACGCACTTGTTCGTACGCGCGGCCGGCGGCGAACATGGCAAAGGTGCTCGCAAAGGCGACGTGGCCCGTGGTCGCAATGCCGGCGGCGAGCCCCATCAAGTTGCTCTCGGCAATGCCGGCGTCGTAGAAGCGCTCAGGGTGCGCAGCCTTAAACTTGCCGGTCTGTGTGGCGGCGGCCAGGTCGGCATCGAGAACCACAAAGTCATCGTGCTCATTGCCCAGCTCGACAAGTGCCTCGCCATAGCTAACGCGCGTGGCGACTTTCTTGACGTCTGCCATTAGAGCTCCTCCCCTGCTGCTGCGAGCTCGGCCATGGCCTGCTCAAACTGTTCATCGTTGGGTGCCTTGCCGTGCCAGCCCACCTGGTTTTCCATAAAGGAAACGCCCTTGCCCTTCACCGTCTCGGCGATAATGGCCACAGGCGAGTCGCTCACTTTGCGGGCCTCGGCAAAGGCGGCGGCAATCTGCGCCATGTCGTTACCGTCGGCGAGGTCAATCACATGCCACTTAAAGGCACGGAACTTGTCGGCAAGCGGCATAGCCGAGTTAACTTCGTCGATACTGCCGTCAATTTGCAGGCCATTGTGATCGACGATAGCGACGAGGTTATCCAGGTCGTGGTTGCCGGCGAACATGGCCGCCTCCCATACCTGCCCCTCCTCGCACTCGCCGTCGCCCAACAGCGTGTAGACGCGATAGCTGTCACCCCAGTGCTTTGCGGCGAGCGCCATTCCAACCGCGGCGGAGATACCCTGACCGAGCGATCCGGTAGACATGTCGACGCCCGGCGTGTCGTTCATATTGGGATGGCCCTGCAGGCGGCTGCCGATATGACGGAGCGTCTCGAGCTCCTCCTTGGGAAAGAACCCGCGTTCGGCGAGCACGGCATAGAGTGCCGGAGCGCAATGGCCCTTGGAGAGCACAAAGCGGTCGCGGTCGGCGCGGCTCGGATTTGCCGGGTCGACATCCATTTCCTCAAAGTAGAGGTAGGTCATAATGTCTGCGGCGCCAAGCGACCCGCCCGGATGCCCCGACTTGGCGGCATGGACGCCCGTGACAATACCGCGGCGAACCTCATTGGCAATCTTGGCCAGTTCCTGATCGGTCATGGAGTTTCCTCTCTTGAGCACGCCGGCCCGGCATAACAAATGCTGGGCCGGCAGAACCATCGTTACTGTGCCTCGACGACCTTTTTCCAGTCGGCCTCGAACGAAGCAAGGCCCTGGTCGGTCAGCGGGTGATGCAGGCATTTCTTAAGAGCGGCCATGGGGACGGTCGCAATATCGGCACCGAGCAGCGCCGCCTGGGTCACGTGATTGGGCGTGCGGACGGATGCAGTGATGATCTCGACGGTGTCGTCGACGTTCTTACCGGTCCAGTCATAGTTCTTGATGCAGGTCACAACGTTGTCGAGCTGCGAGATACCGTCCTCGGCGATGTCATCGAAGCGTCCCACAAACGGGCTGATGTAGCGAGCGCCGGCGTTGGCGGCCATCAAGGCCTGGGTCGGCGAGAAGACGAGCGTCATGTTGACGCGCACGCCCGCATCGGCCAGCGCGCGGCAGGCGGCGAGGCCGGCCTCGCAGACGGGGAGCTTGACCACAATGTTGGGAGCCAGGGCGGCAAGACGCTTGCCCTCCTCGATCATGCCCTCGGCAGTAGTCGCGGTGGACTCGGAAGACACGGGCAGACCCTCGCAGAGCTCGGCAATCTTGAGCATATGGGGCTCAAAGTCGGCGAGCTTACCGCCGGTCTTGGCGTACAGGGACGGATTGGTGGTGACGCCGGCAAGGCAGCCCCAGCTCTTGGCCTCGGCGATCTCGTCAAGGTTGGCGGTATCGATAAAGAACTTCATGGTACAAACTCCTTCGAATGAATAGCTAGCAATCTAAGGACAACGGCTCAATCACTGGTCGACCCAACGTCAGCGAGCGGGCAGCTGCCGTGGCAAGGTGGTGCGAAAGAGGAGCGAAGCGTACTTTGGTACGCGAGCGACGGCTTGAGCGCCAGATTGCCCGGCAGATGCTCGCGCAGCGTCGACCGATCCGGCGTTTGTCAAAACGCCGGAACTACTTAGTCCTCGAGAGCCTTCTCGATGCGGCTCGTGACGCCCTTGAGGTTAAGACCGACGACGTACTGCTTAATCGGGCGCTTGATGTGCTCGATCACAAAGCGCTTGCCGTCGATGTCCTGGGCAGCGAGGTTGCGATAGAGCTTCTCGACCTGCTCCTTGACCTCGGGATCGTTGAACGCGTAGTGGCCGGAGACATCCAGAATCTTCAGGCTGAGCTCGTCGTCGGCCAGAATGTCGTCAACCTGCAGGTTGACATCATCGCCGGTCATCCACTTGCGCCAGCGCTCGGTCTTGATAGCCTTGACCAGCAGCGTGTGATACAGGTCGGAGGGATCGTCGCACAGGCCGTTGTCGACCAGAATCTGCTCGGTAGCGCAGAGCTTGAGGTAGGCGCGGGTCTCCTCGGTGCCGTACTGAGGGGCGACATTGGAAGCCGTCACGTGAGCCGGAATGTGCTCGAGCAGCGTCGCGTCGTCCAGGTAGTCGGCGTTGTGCTCCTTCAGGCCCACGCCGTAGCGCTTTGCCATGTCGGCGAGCTCGCGGGCGTTCTTAAAGTTGTAATGGCCAACCTGCTCGGTCCAACGGGTGAGCGTACCGGTCTGGCCGACGATAAAGGTGGGCATGGGGCAGCCGCGCTTCTCGAGCTCGGGCTGCAGCTGAGAAATGAACTCCTCGTACTTATCGGTAGAGGTCAACCCGCCATTGGTCTCCTCGGTACCGACCTCATAGGCGACCTCGGGCAGGTTATGCTCGCGACGGTACTGCTCAAGGTAGTCGATAAGATCGATCGTGCGGCGAAGCACCACGTCAAGCGGAATAACCTTGCCGATCTGATAGGGGTCCTTGGTGGGGTCGACCATCAGCAGGTCAAAGCCTGCCTCCATGTCGGCGACGAAGGACTTGCGGGCGAGCTCCATGGCCTCGTCCTCGGGCAGGTGGGAGTTACGCTCCTCGTCGCGCTGCCACGGACCGCCGTGATCGCGGCACAGGTAGTACGGGCCGGTGTAACCCACCTCGTCGGCAACCTTCTTGATGTCGGCGGCAAAGCGCTTCTGGTCCCAACCGTTGACGTAGCCGGCGCCCATCTCGTCCATATCGACCTGGTTGCGGCTGGCGATAAACATGGGCGGGAAATCCTCGTCCTTGGCAAGCTCGAACACGGCCTGAATCAGGTTGGGGCTCATGGGGCCAATGCCGACCATGGTTGCGTGATCGCCGCTATCCTGCAGCTTGAGCATGCCCTGAACGGCCTGGCGGATGGTGAGGTTGGACATTTTGTTCTCCTTCTCCAGAGGATTTTTGACAAAAGTTCCCTGGGACCCAGATGCGGGCCCTATCAGTACGGATGGATTTTGTTGTGTAGGGGCGGTTGTGCGGAGTCAAATCCATCCCTCCGCACAACCGGAGTCCTTAAAGGTTTACTTGGCCTGCTTATCGAGCGTGGGCTTCATGGCAATCAGGATTGCAGCGGCGACCACGGAGCCAATCACGATGTCCAGGCAGAACAGCGCGACGTTGTTGGTGGCAAGGGCGACGATAAAGCCACCGTGCGGGACGTAGCAGTCGATACCCTGGAAGGCGGCAAGCGCCGCACCCACGGCAGAACCGATGCAGATGCCGGGAAGGGTGTGACCGAGATCCTTGACCGCGAAGGGGATAGCGCCCTCGGTAATACCGATGCAGCCCATAAACAGTGCGGAGATACCCATCTGACGATCGGCGTCATCGAACTTGTTCTTGGCGATGAGCGCAGCGAGGCCGCAGGCAATCGGGGGAATGGCGACAGCGACGCGGAACATACCGTTGGGGCCGTAGATGCCGGAGGCCATGATGGCCATAGTAAAGGTCGAAGCGGTCTTGTTGACGGGACCACCCATATCGAAGGCGGTCATAACGCCAATGACCAGGCCCAGGACGACGGCGGAGCCGCCCTGCAGGCTACCGAGCACGCCGGTGAGCCAATCCATCACAAAGCCAAGCGGCGTGGCCAGGATGTAGATGTAGGCCATGCCCAGGACGAGCGAGGTCAGAATCGGGATGATCAGGATCGGCATGATGGTCTGGATGGTGTTGTTGACCTTCCAGGTCTTCATCCAGCGGACAAAGTAACCGCAGATGACAGCCATAATCATGGCGCCCAAGAAGCCGGTCGAAACGCTGTTGCCACTCGGGGTGACGACGGCGTTGTTGACCAAGTAGCCCAGGACAAAACCGGGGGCAAGCGCGGGCTTGCCGGCCATCGAGTAAGCGATGTATGCCGCAAGCACCGGAATCATCATAGAGATGCCGGCCATACCGATGGTGTTAAGGCTCACCATCAACGGGTTGGTGACCTCCATGCCGTTAGCACCGGCAGTACCGGATGCCAACGAGAAGGCGAGGAACACGCCACCGATAACGACAATGGGGATAAAATAGGAAACGCCGGTATTGAATGCATTGAGCAGCGTCTTGCCAGGATCGGCAAAGATAGACTGCTTGGACGCCGGTGTCGGGGCCTGCGGGGCAGCGGAGACGGCCTTCTTCTCTGCCTTGGCCTCGGCCTTGGGCGCGTCAACGGCGCCACCCGTCGCCTTGATAATCTCAACAGCCTGGTCGATGATTTTGACCGGATCGGCGATCACATCGGAAGTACCGACCTTGAGGAACTTGCCCTCGGCCATCTTCTGCTCAAAACGGTCCTCGTTCTCGACACCCACGTCGACGGACTCCAGGACCAGGTCGGCGGAGTCCACGTCTTCCTGCGTGAGCTCATTCTCGATACCCAGGCCACCCTGAGCCTCGACCTTGCACTCGATACCACGGGCGGCGCATTCATCCTGAATCGCCTTCTGGGCCATATACGTGTGGGCGATACCCACGGTACAGGCGGCAACGCCTACGATCTTCATTGCTTCCCTCTTTTCATAGAGTTGCGTGCGCAAGACACCGTTTGCGGAGGCCTCCGGAGCATCCCCTGCCGTTTGGACTTGCTGTCTTTTCGACAAGACCAATATAGGTGCTCATTTTTCTTAATACCAGCTTATTTCGGTAAACGCGCAGGTCAGAGCGTTGGTTATGCAATTTAGTTATGCGTTTAACCAAAAATGAATCCTGCGTTTTTGATCTCTTTTTTAAAAGTCAAGAAGTATTTAGATTTCTCGGTAGACGGCAGGCTTGCATAACCGCCACGAATTTCGGACCCCACGGATACGGTATTGTTGCATACTCATAAGAGAGCGAAAGGACAGGCAGAATCGTGTGCCCGCAACCCGAACGTGAACCGCCGCGCCAAACAACGCAATTTGTCGGAAGGAGTCGCTGTGACCAAACAGCGCGTTACGATCGCAGACGTCGCCCGCGAGGCGGGAACTTCAACAGCCAGCGTCTCGTATTACCTCAACGACAAACGAGACAAGCTTAGCGACAAAACGCAGGCAAAGATCGCGCGCGTTATAAAGGAGCTGGGATACGTCCCCAACGCCCAGGCGCAAACACTCACCGGCAAACAGACCCGCGTCATCGCCATCATCATCTTGGATAACACCAACAAATGGGCGGGCCTCGTCCTCAACGGCATGGAGCAGGTCATGCTCCCCGCGGGCTACCAGACGGTTGTTTGCACGAGCAACTTTAACCCCGAGACCGAGCTCATGTATGTCGACAAAATGCTCTCACTGGGCGTCGATGGCTTTATCATCCAGCCCACGGCAAACTTCAAAGCCGTGCACGACCGCATTAGACGCGCCGGCAAGCCGGTCGTCTTTTTCGATGCGGCCATCTATAGCCCAGGTACCAGCTGGGTCAAGACCAACCTTTACGACGGTGTGTACAACGCCACGCAGGCACTCCTCGACGCCGGTTACGAAGATTTCTTTTCCATTGCCGCCAACATGACCGAAATGCGCACCCGCATGGAGCGTTTTCAGGGGTATGCCGAGGCGCTGGCAGCGAACGGACAGCTCTACAAAGCGATTTCCATCGACCACAACAAGCCGTCGGCCAGTGAGCTTACCGAGTACTTTAAATACAAGCTCAACCCCGCCAAGCGTACGCTCATCTTTGTCCAAAACCAATGGGCGCTCCCCCGCGTCTACAAGGCGCTTCAGCCCATGGCCCATCTGCTTCCGCAGCAAATCGGTCTTTTGGGACTCAACTGCGAAGACTGGACCAACCTCACCACGCCGACCGTCTCTACGATCATCGAGCCCGTCGACCAGGAAGGCAGAGAGGCGGCCGAGATGCTCCTCGCGCTACTCGATGGCAGCAGCACGCCCGGTGAGCAGCGTATTCTCGAATGCAAACTCAACTGGCTCGGTTCTACCTCGATCTAGCCATACGTCAAATATGAGGCAAATGAATCAGTAGTTTGTCCCAAATCAAATGATTATCTCAAAAAATCCCCAGTTTACGGGCATTTCCGCAAGTGCGCCGGGGGCAGAACAGGAACAGGACACCGCAGCCGCCGAGCGCGTCATGGAGCATATCGACGGGGCGCATACCCGCGCCGCTTCCAAAAAGGCGGCGAGAAAGGCACAGGCAGAAGCCACAGCAAAAGAAAAATCTTCCCGCTTGCAGTTTACCGACG
>CABVDE010000033.1 GCA_902496945.1 uncultured Collinsella sp. | reverse complement strand
CGTGCGGAACTCGCGACAAACTTAATGCCCGGCCCGTCGGGGCCACACGGCACTTTGTTGATGGCGGCTCGCTTTTCGGAACTGGGCTGATAATTTTTAGATGTAAGGCGCTCTTGGCCCTAATGGGCTTGGGGCGCCTGTCTTTTGTAGGTAGATTTTGGGACATGCCTGAAAATCTACCTTCAACTTCTCGTCCTGCACGAGAAGTTATGGCTGAAACTTCTCGTGCAGGACGAGAAGTTATATACTCAAGATGTTGAAAGGAGAGCATTATGGCACCTACGGCGTTGAGTATTGCAGAGATTGTTGCCGAGGCCCGTTCCTTTGAGATTCCTCATGTCGTGCATCGAGACGATGTCATCGGTGATCTTCCTGAGCCAAAGCCGTTCAATCTCGTCCATATCATCACGGGCATCAGGCGCTGCGGCAAAACGTTCTATGCGTTTCAATGGATTCATCGCCTTACCGATCGCGGTGTCGATTCCGAGCGTATCTTCTACTTCAATTTTGCCGACGATCGTCTTCGGCCTGCGCCGGACACGCTTATGAGCGACATATTGGAAGAATATTGGAGGCAAGTTCCCTCTGCACGGTCAAAGGGTTGTTATCTCTTTTTGGATGAAGTGCAGGAGACTGATGGATGGCAGGGTGTTTGCCAACGCTTGGCTGAGCATGAGAATGTGACGCTTGTTATTACCGGGTCTTCTTCGAAGCTCTCCGCTGATGAAATCGCGACACAGTTCCGCGGTCGTTCGCAAGAGCATGCTATGCATCCACTCTCGTTTCGCGAGTATTGTGCGTTTCATCACATTGAAACGCCGGATATGCCTACTGATGCTGGAGCTCCGGCTGTTTCTCCGCAGCAGCGGACTGATTTGGAATCGGCATACGACCGCTACCTCGTAGAGGGCGGCTTTCCTGGGGTGCAGAAGCTTGATGCCGGCTCTCGTATTCAGATGCTTCAGGCCTATCTACGAGATGTTGTTGCTCGAGATATTCTCGAGCGAAGTGGGCGTACAGATATCGCGCTCGCCAACCAAGTGGGGCTCTTCTGCCTGAGGAACACGGGGTGCGACCTCTCGGTTAACAGTTTGCTGGATGCTTTAAAGTCTGTCGGATATCGAGCGTCATGGGAAAAGATCAGTGAGCTCGTGCGCCTGTTCCAGCAGGCTCATCTCATCGGCTTGCTCCCGGAGTATTCGACGGCGCTATCGCCGAAGACAACGACAATGGATAAGGTCTATGCCGTCGATCAGGGAATGGCATACGCGACGTCGCGCGCCAATCAGCAGGATATCGGAAAGCGTCTGGAGACAGCAATTTATGCTGAGCTTATGCGCCGCACGGCAAACGGTCGCATGGAAACGGTGACTTCATATACGGCTCCGACGCAGACGCGAGAAAAGGTCGATTTTCTGGTTGGAGATGCTTTGGCGTCGGAACCATATGCGCTTTACCAAGTAACGGTCGATATGACGGCGGAGAAAACGCGCCGCCGTGAAGTCGGGTCTCTTGAGGTCGCGATGTCAAAAATGAGGATCAAAGACGCAAAAATCATTACGCTGCGTGAGGCCACCCAAATCGAAACGGAGTACGGCATTATCGAAGTCATTCCCGCGTGGAAATGGTCGCTCAGTCTGAAGTAGGGCGTGCGGTCCCGTCGGTCGGGGCACCGGCTTAGGTTTCCTGCTCTACAGTCCTGCTCACGACGGAGGCCACATTAAGTGGCCTCCTGTTCGTGCGGAACTCGCGATAAACCTAAGCCGGTGCCCCGACCGACGGGACTGCACGGCACTTTGTAGAAAGCGGCTCTCTTTTCGGAACTGGGCTGATGGTTTCTAAATGATGGGGCTCTCGGCTGATATGGGACGGAGGGATTCCGCGTCCGCCTTTTCGGCGGCCGCGGCCCGCTGCGTCGCTTCGCTCCTTGCGTGCTGCGCTGGAAAACGCTTCGCGTTTCCTCAGCTCCGCACCCTTGCGGGTTCGAATCCCTCCGCTTGCCCACGAAAAAGCGCTCCGGGTCTAAAAGAGCCTGGAGCGCTATGTTCTTAGGGGCTGGGACGGAGGGATTCGAACCCCCAACAGCCGGCACCAAAAACCGGAGTTCTACCGTTGAACTACGTCCCAATGTGTGGTGTTGCCCAAAAGCAACTCGTTTAGTTTACCTAATCTGCGAGGGCATCGCAAACGCCGTCGAGAAGGCGTACGGCGAGGGTCTGGGCGTCGCTTGCCGTGAAGGTGCCGTTGTAGCGTGTCATGCCCGTGAGTTCAATGCGAATGCGGGCCGGCTTTTGCTGCGCGGCAACATTGGCGGTGCGGATGCGCTGGGCCAGGTTGTGGCACTCGGCGAGGGCAATCGTGGCGCGCGGCGCGGCGTCGGCGGGCAGCTCGTCGCTTGCGATCTCGAGCACCAGGTCGACATCGGTCGGGACTTCGGAATCGCAGAGCATCATGCCGCTGTTGTCGGTCGTCGCCGTGGCGATGTTCCACATGCGCGATGCGACGCTGCGTGCGATGGGGTCCTCGCCGATAACCGCAATCTGGAAGCGCTCGAGCACGTTGGCGGCGCGGGCAAAACCGATACGCGACTCGGCCTCGGTGACCGAAGGCTTGCCCTCCCACACATGGTGCAGGCGGTTGATATAGGCGTAGGTATCCTGAAAGGCCATGCCATCGGCAAACAGACCGACGTTTTCTTGGAACTGCTGCAGGGCGGCCTCGGTATGCGGGCCAAAGTAGCCGTCGTCCTCGCCGCAGGCAAAGCCCAGCACGTTCAGAGCGCGCTGCAGGGCCTGCACATCGGCGCCGTGGAAGTTGGGCATGCGCAGGTAGAGGGTGCGGTCGCCAAGCTTATACGAGGCATCGACCAGGGCACTCCAGCAGGGGATATCGACGGCGTGGCCGGCGGCAAGGCCGCTGTCGAGCCTGAAAGTGCTAACGGCCTGCTCAGTGGTGGTTCCAAAGTGCTTGTCGGTGACTTCGGTGGCATCAATCGTGTAGCCGAGCTGCAGGAGCCGGGATTGAACATCCTCAACGGCTGCTCCTTGCATGCCCGTGGTAATAGGTTCCATGAACGAACCCCTTTCGGCGTACCATTCGTACTATTTGAGCGTCTGTCGGATAGACAACGCAAAGGGATGCATAAACATGCACTCAACAGTGTAGCAAGTTGAACCCAAACGCGCAGTCGGCAGGTTTCGCAACCCTCGCTAGTTAAGGCGCTCCACAAAGAAATCTGCCATGGAGAGGAACAGATCGCGCGCATGCGGGTCAAGCTCAACGTCCTCGATGGCCGCCTTGGCCTTGGCGGTCAGGTCCAGTGCGTAGGTGTGGGCGTAATCGATGGAGCCAGTTTTCTGGAAGATCTCTACGGCGCGCGCGAGCTGCGCGGGATCCTCGGTGCCCGAGGAGAGGATTGCCTCGACCTCGTCGTGATAGTGCTCATCTGACAGGGCGTGCACGGCAACGAGTGTGCGCTTGCCCTCGGTGATGTCGGTGCGGAAGTCCTTATTGGCGGCTTCCTTGGTGCCGACCAGGTTGAGCAGGTCGTCCTGGATCTGGAAGGCAAGACCGGTGTGCAGGCCAAAGGTGCGCAGCGCTTCGATTTGCTCATCGCTGCCACCACCAATAATGGCTCCGGCGGCAAGCGGCGTCGCTCCGCTGTAGAACGCGGTCTTGTGTGTCGCCATGTCCAGATAGTCATCAACCGAGATGTCAAAGCGGCCGTCACGGACCCAACCCAGGTCGAGCGCCTGACCCTCGATGGTGCGGACGATCATCTCGGTGAGCTCGTGGAGTACGTGCAGCTTAACGTCGGGCTTGAGCGTGGGGTCGTCGAGGACCGTCTTGGTGACCATGGTGAGCGCCAAGTCGCCGCAGTTGATGGCAAGGCCCGTGCCCTCGGTGAGGTGCATGCAGGGCTTGCCTCGGCGCAGCTGCCCGTTATCGGCGATGTCATCGTGGATGAGCGCGCCCGACTGGAAATGCTCGATGGCCGCCGCGGCGCTGCGGGCGCTCTCAAAGCTGCCGCCCACCGCGGTGGCGGCAAGCATGCAGATCAGCGGGCGGTGGCGTTTGCCGGCGTTGGCCGTAAAGGCCGAGAGCGGAGCGTACAGGTATCGTTCGATATCGGCGGAAGTCGCCTGTCCGTCAAAGAACGTGGCCAGATAGTCGTTAATCTGGTCAAAGTGCTGGGCTAAAAAGCTGGTAAACGGACTAGACACGGGTTCTCGCATTCTTTCTGAGGTTGCATCGTTGCATTATGCAGACAACATATTGCCACATTGGGGCGTCGAGCGCGGCGGTTGAAGACGATTGGGCCATGTGGCCGCGCATGTGGTAGGGGCTCGGCTAGATAAGCCCAAAGTGTTCGAGCGCGGTGACGACGCCGTCGTGGTCGATGCTGTCGGTTACATAGTTGGCCTTTTCCTTGAGGAAGTCCGGCGCGTTGCCCATGGCGATGCCAACGTCGACCGTCTCCATAAGGGCGATGTCATTGCTCGCGTCGCCAATACCATACACGGTGCCGTGGTCTGGCCCCAGGGCGTCAAGCACGGCCTCGATTCCGGCTCGTTTGGTGCACTCGCGAGGCGAGATTTCTGTGACCTCAAGCTCGAGCTCATTAAAGCAGAGCAGGGGTCCAAGCTCTTTATCCTGAGCGATGCGGTTGGCGAGTGGTGTGGACATAAGGATCTTATAGGCGTTGTAGTGCTTAAGTTGCGTGACGGCATCGCCAGAGGTGCGTGCGTATCCGGGCGCCTCGGGCGCGTCCGCACTCATGCGCACGACTCGATTAAGGCCTTCAAAGCGAATCTCTTCACCCGATTGCTCGAGATAGGGGGCGAGGCGTTGTAGCAGACCGGGGCTTATGGCTGCATTGCGCACGATGCGCCCCTCGAGTTCGGCGTAACCGCCCGCGAGACAGACGACGCCCGCCCACGGCAGGTCGAGCAGCTTGGGATGGATGCAGCTGAGGGCGCGCCCCGTGCAGATAAAAGCCTTGTTGCCGTTGGCGACAAACGCGCGAATTGCCTGCGCAACCGTTTCATTAGGATAGGGGGAAAGGTCTCGCTCGCCCTCGGGAAGCTCTTGGACAAGTTTGGGATCTTGCCAGGCGAGCGTACCGTCGATGTCAAAGAAGCAGATATCTCCATGATTTTTGGCGGCGTCGACAGCATGAGAAGGCGAGATGGCGGGCGCAAAACCTGGTTCGAGCCCCATAACCTGATCAAAGTGCTCTTTGACACGGGGAACCGAGACGCCGATGATCACCTGGGCTGTCTTGCCGGTGACGATGAGGCCCTTGGCGCCCACTGCGACAAAGGCCGCGTTGTCCGCCACGACAGAAGGGTCTACGACTTCGACGCGCAGCCGCGTGGCGCAGTTGGTTGCGCCCACAATGTTCGAGGCACCGCCCAGAAGCGCTACAACCTGCTCGGCGAGCAGATGATCTTGCGATGCCTGGCTTTCGGAAGCGCTGGTCTTGGAGGAGCGCTTTTCGTCAACGTTGCCTCCCGTCAAGCGCGAGAGCGCCGCGCTACTGGCAATATGGTCCTCGCGTCCCGGGGTTTTAAGGCCAAAGGTCAGGATAAGGCCTCGAAAGCTCAAGAAGAAGATGGCGCTAAAGATGAGTCCGATTCCGAGCGCCAAAAGGTAAGAGCCGGCATGCGTCCGCATGAGCGGGATAAAGTTGAAGGCAGCCATCTCCATGAGGCCGCCCGAGAAGATGCCGACGATGCCAAAGAAGTTCATGGCCATGGCGAGGCAGGAAGATAGGACGGCGTAGAGCAAAAAGAGCCCGGGATGGGTGAACATAAAGAGAAACTCGAGCGGTTCGGTGACGCCGCAGACCACCGAGGCGACGATGGCGGGCACAAGGATGGCCTTGAGGCCAGCGCGGCGTTCGGGCTTGGCCGTGGTGTAGAACGACATGGCGATGGCAGGAAGGCCAAAGAGCTTGACCCAGCCGGTGGCGGTAAAACCAGCCCACGGCGCAAGCTCATTGAGGGGGCGCGTGCTGTGCGACAGGATGGGAAGCAAGTTGGTCCACGTGGCGTAGATGCCGTCGTTAATGACCAGGTTGTCGTAGTAGATCGGCATGTAGAGCAGGTGGTGCAGCCCCATGGGCTCGAGTGCTCGCTCCAAAAATACAAAGATACCCACGCCGAAGGGGCCGACGCCCACAAGTGCATGGCGCAGTGTTTCGGTCGCTGCGTATACGAAGGGCACGATGACGGCCGAGATGGCGGCAAGGGCGAGCACGGCAAAAAAGCTGATGAGGTAGACCAGCGAGGAGCCCGAGAAGGTGCCGAGCCAATCGGGAACCTTGGCATCGTAGAAGCGGTCATGGACGGCGACGACGGTTGCCGACACCGCCAGCGGGCCGATAATGCCGGTGTCGAGCGTCTTGATGCCATCGATGATGGTGATGCCGCTTGCGGGGGTCAAAGACGACGGATACTTAAGCCCAAGGTTGTCGCCGCTCAGCTTAATGATTTCGCTCAAAAAGAAGCAGTAGGCAAAATAGGCCACGAGCGCCTCGAGGCAGCAGCGTGCCGGTTGTTTTTGGGCAAGGCCGATAGGCAGTGCTACGGCAAAAAGGAGCGGAAGGCGTTTAAAGACTGTCCACGAGCCGCGCTGAATGATAGTCCAAAAAACGTACCAAGGGGTCCCGTATACGGCGAGGTCGCCGACGATATCCGCAGACGTTGCGAGGGCGGAGACACCGACCATAAGGCCCGATATGGAAAACAACATGGCGGGCGCGAACATTGCCCCGCCAAAGCGTTGGATTTTTTGCAGCATGTTCTGCCTCCCGAATATCGAGGCGCGTTGCGCGTGGTGAAACGTTTAAACAATGGAATCATTGTAGAGGACCAGACGATTGTCGTACCGGCAGTTTTGAGCGAAACCGGTTTGGGCGCGACAGAAACCGTCAACGGTTAAATCCTGTCGCTTTGCCGATAATCGGTTTAGACAACTTTAAGAAATGCTATCGTGTCTAGCCATACATATTCATTAGAGGTGAAGTCATGCCAAAAGCGATTTACGAAGGAATCTACCGAGAAATACGCTCGCGCATCATTAATGGAACCTATGCGTTTCAGGAGATGCTGCCAACCGAGGCCGAGCTGACCGCGGAGTTCGGGTGCACCCGCAATACCGTGCGCCGAGCACTTGCCATGCTGGCCGACGAGATGTACGTGCAATCCATTCACGGCAAGGGCGTGCGTGTCATCTGGCTCAAAGGTGAGACCGATATGCTCGGCGCACTCGAGGAAGTCGAGTCGTTTGCCGAATTCGCAAAGCGCAACAACGCCGTTGCATCGACGGATGTTAAGTCCTTTGAACATCTGGTCTGCACTGAACAGCTCTCCCGCCGTCTGGGCTTTAAGGTGGGCGAGGAGCTCATTCGCGTGGTGCGTGTCCGCAGCCTTAACGGCAGTGCTCGCCAGGTGGACCACGGCTACTTCCTAGAGTCGATTGCCAAGGGCCTGACGCCCGAGATTGCCGCAAAGTCCATCTACAACTATCTGGAGCACAAGCGCGGCGTCAAGGTGATGGCGAGTCGCCGTACGGTGAGCGTCGAGCTTGCCAACGATGAGGACTGCAGCTACTTGGACCTCGGCAAATACAACTGCGTTGCCGTCATGGAGAGCCAGTCGTACACCTCGGATGGCATCTTGTTCGAGGTCACGCATGCCCGCACGCATCCTGAGATCTTCCACTACCGCGTCAACTCCAAGCGATAGCCGGCTAGCTCGCAGCCTGACGAGACTCAAGCCCTCAAAGAGAAAACGCCCGGTCAAACCGACGATGCATCGGCTTGACCGGGCGTTTTCTCTGCATTCGATAACAAATAATTGTTTATACAAAACTTGTCAAGTATCAAGTTGAAATTACCGTTCACCGAAGTTTTTCTACCGCTCTAGTAATACTTGTTCAAACAACTAGCCAAATAGCGTATTGTACAAATCAGCAAAAGGGGCAAAGTCCCCGAGCCAATCTCCGAAGGCGGCGACAAAGGGTGTCGCCACGGTGTGAAAGGGTGGATTGTAATGAAGAACGAAATGAGCAGAAGGCAGTTCCTGGGCTTCGCTGGTTCCGCGGCCGCAGTCTTTGGTCTGGGCCTCGTGGGCTGCGGCGGTTCTGCCGGCTCTGGCTCCTCTGCTTCTGGTGATGCTGCCGAGGTCTACTTCCTTAACTTCAAGCCCGAGGTCGACAAGGAGTGGAAGGAGATCGCCAAGGCCTACAAGGAGGAGAAGGGCGTCGAGGTCAAGATCGTGACCGCCGCTTCCAACACCTACGAGGAGAAGCTTAAGTCCGAGATGTCCAAGAGCGCCGCTCCGACGCTGTTCCAGGTCAACGGCCCCACCGGCCTTAAGAACTGGAAGGACTACTGCGCCGATCTGTCCGACACCAAGGTCCGCGGTGAGCTCATCGACGACTCCCTGGCGCTGCAGTCCGACGGCCAGGATCTGGGCATCGACTGGGTTCAGGAGAGCTACGGCATCATCTACAACAAGGAGCTCCTCGAGAAGGCCGGCTATAAGGCCGAGGACATCAACTCCTTCGACAAGCTGAAGGCTTGCGCCGATGACATCCAGGCCCGCAAGGACGAGCTCGGCATTGACGGTGCCTTCACTTCCGCCGGTATGGATGACTCCTCCAGCTGGCGCTACACCACCCACCTCGCCAACCTCCCGCTCTACTACGAGTTCGAGAAGGAGCACAACCAGGAGGACGACGAGATCAAGGGCGAGTATCTCGACAACTTTAAGCAGATCTTCGACCTGTACATCACTGACTCCACCTGCGATCCTTCGCAGCTTGCCTCCAAGACCGGCGACGACGCCACCAACGAGTTCGCAACCGGCAAGACCGTCTTCTACCAGAACGGCTCTTGGGCCTATGCCGACCTCACCAAGGCTGGCATGACCGACGACCAGCTCGGCATGCTGCCGATCTACATCGGCGTCGATGGCGAGGAGAACCAGGGCCTGTGCTCCGGCGGCGAGAACTACTGGTGCGTGAGCTCCCAGGCTTCCGAGGATGCCCAGAAGGCCACCGAGGACTTCATGTACTGGTGCGTCACCTCTGACATCGCCACCTCGATTATCGCCGACAAGATGGGTCTGACCGCCCCGTTCAAGAGCGCCAAGGACACCGACAACGTCTTCTCGCAGCAGGCCGTTGCCATGGCCAAGGACGGCAAGAAGACCGTCGCTTGGGACTTCGTCTACATCCCCTCTGAGGAGTGGAAGAAGAACCTCAAGCAGGCTCTGATTGCCTACGCTGCCGACAACAGCAAGTGGGACGACGTTAAGAATGCCTTCGTCGACGGCTGGAAGACCGAGAAGGCTGCTTCCGAGTAAGCAGTTGCTGCCCGAGATATCTGATTAGCGACAGGGGGGCGGGCAGACGTTGGTTTGCCCGCCCCCTGCATATTGAAAGGACCCTTCTATGGGCAAAGCACTCAAGCGCTGGTGGCCGCTCTTTATGTTGCCCACGTGCCTGGCGTTTATGATCGGGTTCGTGATTCCCTTTATCCAGGGTTTCTATCTCTCGTTCTGCCAGTTTATTACCATCAATAACACGCACTTCGTCGGTATCGAGAATTATGTGCGCGCATTGACGGACCCGCAGTTCTCCACGTCGTTCTTCTTTACCGTGGCGTTTGCTTTCCTGTCGACGGTGCTCATCAACGTGATCGCCCTCGCCATCGCGCAGGCGCTCACCCGCAAGGCACTCAAGGGAACCAACATTTTCCGTACGATCTTCTTCATGCCTAACCTGATCGGCGGCATTGTGCTGGGTTACATCTGGCAGATTCTGATCAACTGCCTGCTCTCCAACGTGGGTGCCCAGCTCATCGCCCTTAACTCTGCCGCTGGCTTCTGGGGCCTTATCATCCTGACCCTGTGGCAACAGGTCGGCTACATGATGATTATCTACATCGCCGGTCTGCAGTCCATTCCGTCCGACTACATCGAGGCCGCCAAGGTCGACGGCGCTACGGCATGGCAGACGTTTTGGAAGGTTAAGATCCCTAACCTGATGCCGACGATTACTATCTGCCTGTTCCTGTCCATTACCAACGGCTTTAAGCTGTTCGACCAGAACCTCGCCCTTACCGGTGGTGCCCCTGCGCACTCCACCGAGATGCTCGCCCTGAACATCTACAACACGTTCTATTCGCGCGCTGGCATCGCATGGCAGGGCATTGGCCAGGCCAAGGCAGTCATCTTCTGCATCCTGGTCGTCGCTATTTCCATGATCCAGCTTAAGGCCACGAGGTCCAAGGAGGTGCAGCAGTAATGAAACACGATAAGGCTATCAACCGCGCTCTCTCGATTTTCTTTACAATCCTGTCGCTCGCGTGGATCTACCCCGTGTTCATGATTGCACTCAATTCCTTTAAGAAGGGGACTGCAATCAGCACCACCACGGCGTTCGATCTGCTCACGCCCGAGACGTTTAACGGCCTTGCAAACTACGTGCACGCCCTGAACGAGCAGGGCTTTGCTTCGGCGTTTATGTATTCGCTCATCATCACGGTCACGTCGGTCGTGCTGATTTTGGTGTGCTGCTCCATGTGCGCTTGGTACGTGGTGCGCGTCAACAGCAAGATTTCGAACTTCTTCTATTACCTGTTCGTTTTCTCGATGGTCGTGCCCTTCCAGATGCTCATGTTCACGCTGTCCAACCTCGCGGACCGCATCGGCTTTAACACGCCGTTCAACATCTGCTTCATCTATCTGGGCTTTGGTGCGGGCCTGGCGGTCTTTATGTTCGCCGGCTTTGTCAAGAACATCCCGCTCGAGATTGAAGAAGCGGCCATGATCGACGGCTGCAACCCGGTCCAGGTGTTCTTTAAGATCGTCCTTCCCATCATGAAGCCCACCTATCTTTCGGTCGGCATCCTCGAGACCATGTGGGTCTGGAACGACTACCTGCTGCCCTACCTTACGCTCGACTCCACCAAGTACAAGACCATTCCTATCTTGATCCAGTACTTCCGTGGCGGCTATGGCCATGTCGAGCTTGGTCCCATGATGGCCTGCATCATGATGGTCGTCGTCCCCATCGTCATCATGTACATCTTCTGCCAGAAGTACATCATCGACGGTGTGGTGGCAGGTGCCGTCAAGGGCTGATGCCGTAACTGTTTTGCAAGTTTTGGCGGCGCCCCTCATCGCGGCGCCGCGTATCGAAAGGTAAAGACATGGCCGAGATCGTTCTCAAACATGTTCAGAAGGTGTATCCCAACAACGAGTCAAAAAAGAAGGGCTTCTTTGGCAAAAAGAAGAAGACCGGGGAGAAGAAGCACAACCTCAAGGTTACCGAGGACGGTGTGCTCGCTGTAGAGGACTTTAACCTCACCGTTCACGACCAGGAGTTCATCGTCCTCGTTGGCCCCTCTGGCTGCGGTAAGTCCACGACGATGCGCATGGTCGCCGGCCTGGAGGACATCACCTCGGGTGACGTGCTCATCGACGGCAAGCGCGTCAACGACGTCGCTCCCAAGGACCGCGACATCGCCATGGTGTTCCAGAGCTATGCTCTGTACCCCAATATGACGGTGTACGAGAACATGGCGTTTACGCTTGAGCTCAAGAAAGTCCCCAAGGACGAGATCGACCGCAAGGTTCGCTCCGCCGCCGAGATCTTGGGTATTACCGAGTACCTCGACCGTAAGCCTAAGGCACTCTCGGGCGGCCAGCGCCAGCGCGTCGCCATCGGCCGCGCTATCGTTCGTGACCCCAAGGTCTTCCTGATGGACGAGCCGCTGTCCAACCTGGACGCCAAGCTTCGTAACCAGATGCGTGCCGAGCTCATTAAGCTGCGCCACGAGATCAAGGGTACGTTCATCTACGTTACCCACGACCAGACCGAGGCTATGACCCTCGGTGACCGTATCGTGGTCATGAAGGACGGTGTTGTCCAGCAGATCGCCACGCCGCAGGAGGTCTTCAACCACCCCGCGAACATCTTCGTCGCCGGCTTCATCGGCGTGCCGCAGATGAACTTCTTCGATGCCCAGCTGGTGCGCTCGGGCAACGGCTTTACCGTCAAGACCGAGGATATGAACGTGGCGCTCGCCCCCGAGACTTGCGCACAGCTTGCCCTCAACTGGGACGGCGGCGACGTGAAGGAGATTACGGCCGGCGTGCGTCCCGAGCAGATCCTGCTTGCCGACAAGGGCGAGGAGGGTGCGCTCCAGGGCACCGTCGAGGTGACCGAGCTCATGGGCTCGACCGAGCATGTCCACGTGACCGCTCCCGACGGCCAGTTTGTCCTGATTATCCCCGTCGTCGACCTCGAGGCCAAGGGCGCGCTCAAGGCGGGCGACCCCATCTGGTTCAAGTTCGAGAAGAACGCGACCCACCTCTTCGATAAGGTCTCTGGCAAGAACCTTATCTAGGCCCGGTGCATCCAGACCCTCCCTTTGGGCGACTGCGGTATTGCCATCCTTTTGCCGCGGTCACATATAAGGCTTCCCTCCCGTCCACTGGGCGAGAGGGGAGCCTTTCTTTGTGTTGGGGTTGTCTGGCCGGTCGTTTGTCTCGATCTGTAACAGGTGGGGCCGATTTCGGACGTTAGATGTTACAGATCGAGACGGTTCCGCTGAGCTAACCATTTCATCTAAATCTGTAACACCAAAGACGAATTTCAGCTGCTAGATGTTACAGATTGAGATATTGCTGCGGGACGATTCCGTTTGTCTCGATCTGTAACAGGAAGAACCAATTTTAGGTGCCAGATGTTACAGATTGAGATGAACTCAGATGGACGGTTTTGACTGTCTCGTTCTGTAACGGGCGGTGCCAATTCTGTTGGCTAGTTGTTACAGATCGAGATTGTTTGGCAGAGTCGGGTCACTGGGTAACGTGCGGGCACAAAAAACGGAGCCGTGTTGCCACGACTCCGTTTCTCAAGAGGATGGGTAAGGGGAATGAGCTAGCTCAGGTGCCAGATCTCGTCGTTGTACTGGGAGATCGTACGGTCGGACGAGAAGGTGCCGGCGTTGGCGATATTGATGAGCGCCTTGCGCATCCAAGCGTCCTGGTCCTCGTAGTCGGCCAGCACGCGCTCCTTGGTCTGGATGTACTCCTCAATGTCGAGTAGGGCCATGAACCAGTCCTTGCCCTTGATGTCGTCGTGCAGACGCTGCAGGCGCTCCGCGTTGCCGGTCGCCATAAAGGCGGGGTTGGTGATGAAGTCCACCAGCAGTTTGATGCCGGGCTTGCGGTAGAGTGCGCCGGCATCGTAGGTGCCGTCGGCGTAGAGCTGCTCGACCTGCTTGGACGAGGCGCCAAAGGTGTAGATGTTCTCGTCGCCCACGAGCTCGGCAATCTCCACGTTGGCACCGTCGAGCGTGCACAGGGTTAGGGCGCCGTTGAGCATGAACTTCATGTTGGAGGTGCCGCTTGCCTCCTTGGAGGCCAGGCTGATCTGCTCGGAGATGTCAGCGGCGGGGATCACGCGCTCGGCGGCGGTGACGTTATAGTTCTCGATCATGACAACCTGCAGGTAGGGAGCCACGTCGGGGTCGTTTGCAATCCACTGCGACAGCGTCAGGATCAGGTGAATGATGTCCTGGGCGATGGTGTAGGCAGGTGCCGCCTTGCCGCCAAAGATGATGGTGACGGGGTGAGCGGGCTTGTTGCCGTTCTTGATGTCGAGATACTTCCAGATGATGTAGAGCGCGAGCATCTGCTGGCGCTTGTACTCGTGGATGCGCTTGACCTGAACATCGATGATGGCGTTGGAGGGAATGGTCACGCCCTGCTCGAGCGCCATGAACTGGCGCATGATGCTCTTGGCCTCGACTTTGGTGGCAGCCAGGCGCTCAAGAACGTCCTTGTCGTCGGCGAATTCGGCGAGCTTGCTCAGATTGCCGGTGCTGCGCCAATCGGTGCCGATCACATCGTCGAGCAGGCTGGCGAGCGCGGGGTTGGCACCATGGATCCAGCGGCGGAAGGTGATGCCGTTGGTCTTGTTGGAGAACTTCTCGGGATAGATCTCGTAGAACGGATGAAGCTCGGTGTCCTCCAGGATCTTGGTGTGGAGGGCGGCTACGCCGTTGATGGAGAAGCCAAAGTGGATGTCCATGTGGGCCATGTGGACGGTGTTGTATTCGTCGATGATGGCGACGCGCGGGTCATCGTGCTCGGCCTTCGCAATCTCATCGAGCTTGACGATAATGTCGGCGATGGCAGGGGAGACCTTCTGCAGGCTGGCGAGCGGCCACTTCTCGAGGGCCTCGGCAAGAATCGTGTGGTTAGTGTAGGCGACCATGGAGCGTACGATGGTCACGGCCTCGTCAAACTCGATGCCATGCTCGGTGGTGAGCAAGCGAACGAGCTCGGGAATGACCATGGTGGGATGCGTATCGTTAATCTGGACCACGGCGTAGTCGGCCAGATCGTGCAGGTTACTGCCGCGCTCGACAGCCTCGTCGATCAGGAGCTGGGCAGCGTTGCTCACCATGAAGTACTCCTGGTAGATGCGAAGCAGACGGCCCTGCTCGTCGGAATCATCCGGATAGAGGAACAGGGTGAGGTTCTTGGCGATCTCGGTCTTATCGAAGTCGATGGAGCTGCCGGGGACCAGGCCATCGTCGACACTTGCCAGGTCAAACAGGCGCAGGCGGTTCTTGGTGGGCTGGCCGTAACCAGGCACATCGATGTTGACGAGCTTGGAGGTGACGGCAAAATCGTCAAACTCAACGGTGTAGGAGCGGTCGTCATCGACCAGGATGTCCTGCTCGCCAAGCCACTCATCGGGGACGGCCTTCTGCTGCTTATCGACAAAGCGCTGGCGGAACAGGCCGTAATGGTAGTTGAGGCCCACACCGTCTCCGGTAAGGCCCAGCGTGGCGATGGAATCCAGGAAGCATGCGGCCAGACGGCCCAGGCCGCCGTTGCCCAGCGACGGCTCGACCTCAAACTCCTCGATCTTGTTGAGGTCGTGACCGGCGGCAGTGAGCTGATCCTTAACCTCGTCGTAGATGCCAAGGTCGATCATGTTGTTGATGAGCAGCTTGCCAATCAAAAACTCGGCAGAGATGTAGTAGAGCTTTTTCTTGCCATTGTTGAGCGGGCAGGCGGCGGAGCGCTCCTGCACGAGCTTGACCAGCAGCTTGTAAATGCGACGGTCGTCGAGCTGCTCGAGCGAGGTGCCAAAAGACTGCTCGGCGAGTTCCATGAGGTTTATTTGGGGCATGTTTCCTCCTGTGATGGGTTGTTTCATGTCTGCAATTCATAAGAAGCCCGTGCGAGGGGATTGGGGTGGCCTCGCGCGGGAAAAGCAAGCGCGTCCGCACGGTGGGGAGGGGTCGGGCGCGGTAGCTCCTATTGAGGAAGCTCGATTTCAGCTTCCGACGGGATGCGGAAGTAGGTTTCGGTCCAGTCGGTGAGTTTGTGCTCAAGCTCGCGGGTGATGGCGCCGTCGAGCATGCGCCAGGTCCAGTTGCCGCCCAGCGTGGCAGGGGTGTTGATGCGCGCCTCATTGCCCAAGTTGAGCAGGTCCTGCATGGTGTAGATGCACGTGTCGCTTACGCTGGCGGCGATGGTGCGATTGAGTGCATCTGCCATGGGTTCGCCGGCCTGCTGATGGGCGTACAGGGCTGCCTGCTCGCGCTGACGCGGGGTGGCCGTTCCCTCAAACCAACCACGCGCCGTTTCGTTGTCGTGGGTGCCCACGTAGGCGACGGTGTTGGCAATGTAGTTGTGCGGCAGGTAGTACGAGTTGGTGCCCTCAAAGGCAAACTGCAGGATCTTCATGCCAGGGAAGCCCAAGTTGTCGCGCATGTCGATGACACCGGGAGTGAGGAAGCCCAAGTCCTCGGCGATGATGGGCAGCGTGCCGAGCTTTTCCTCGAGCGCTTTGAAGAGCTTGAGGCCGGGACCCTGCGTCCACGAACCGTGGGACGAATCGGGCGAGGAGAACGGCACCTCCCAATAGGCCTCGAAGCCGCGGAAGTGATCCAGGCGGATGACGTCGTACATGTCGAGGGCAGCGCGAATGCGGCCCTCCCACCAGGAGAAGCCGTCGGACTCCATGGCGTCCCAGTCGTAGATGGGGTTGCCCCAGTACTGGCCGGTGGCCGAGAACTGGTCGGGCGGCGTGCCGGCGACGCTCACGGGATTGCCGGCGGCGTCGATCTTAAAGAGCTCAGGTGTCGCCCACATCTCGACGGAGTCGCGCGAGACATAAATGGGCAGGTCGCCGATGATGAGAATGTCGCGCTCGTTGGCATAGGCCTTGAGGCGGCTCCACTGGCGATCGAAGAAGTACTGCGTCATCTGGTGGTAGAGCATGCGCGCCGGATGGTCGGCGCAGACCTTGGCGGAAGACTCGCCGCGGGTGCGGAGCTCCGCGGGCCACTCCCAAAACGCCTTGAGACCGCACTCCTCTTTGACGGTCATGAACTCACAGTAGGGGATGAGCCAGTCCTCGTTGGCCTGGATAAAGTCATCGAAATCGGCCGGCTTATCGGCGGCAAAGCGCTCGGCGGCGCGGTCGAGAATCTGACGGCGGCCGCCAAAGATAGCACCGTAGTCGACATTGCTGGGGTCGGATCCCAGATACACGCCATCGATATCGCGCTGCTCAAGATACCCTGCCTCGATAAGCTCGGCAAAGTCGATGAAGTTGGGGTTGCCCGCGCGGGCCGAGAACGACTGATAGGGCGAATCGCCATAGCTGGTCGTCGTAAGGGGCAGAATCTGCCAGTAATGTTGTTTGCACGAGGCGAGAAAATCGACGAAGTCGTAGGCATTCCAGCCAAAGCCGCCGATTCCGTATGGTCCGGGCAGAGATGAGACGGGCATGAGGACGCCGCTTGCACGCTCCATGAATGCGCTCACCAACCTTCTTGTTGTGGGGTCGGCCTGCCAATGGGTGTGCAGTCCGCCTCCGGTGTTCTGATTCGATATGCCTATTGTAAAACATGTTGTTTAAACATGTATAGGCAAGATAAAAAAGTTGGTCGATTTTCGGCGAATGGCTATATGCCATGAAAAAAAGCCCCGACCTCACAACGTGAAATCGGGGCAAGAGCGGTATGTAGGTTTTTGCTACTCGGCGTCGGCGAAGCCGTTGGGGTTGTGGCTCTGCCAGTTCCAGCTATCGCGGCACATGTCCGCGATGTCGTACTGGGCCTTCCAGCCCATCATGCGCTCGGCCTTGGAGGCATCGCACCAGTTGGCGGCGATGTCGCCGGCGCGGCGCTCGCGGATTACGTAGGGTAGCTCCTTGCCACAAGCCTTGGAGAAGGCGGCGACGACCTCGAGTACCGAGGTGCCGGTGCCGGTGCCCAGGTTAAAGATCTCGACGCCGGTCTTGCCGTTCATCCAGTTAAGGGCGGCAACGTGACCAGAGGCCAGATCGCACACGTGGATGTAGTCGCGCACGCCGGTGCCGTCGGGGGTGGGGTAGTCGTTGCCGAAGACCTGAACGGCCTCGAGCTTGCCCACGGCGACCTGGGCGACATAGGGCACCAGGTTGTTGGGGATGCCCTTGGGGTCCTCGCCGATCAGGCCCGACGGATGAGCGCCGATGGGGTTGAAGTAACGGAGCAGCACGACGTCCCACTCGGGGTCGGCGGTGTGGACGTCCATAAGGATCTGCTCGATCATCCACTTGGTCCAACCATAGGGGTTGGTCGCGGGCTTCTTAGGATCCTCCTCGGTGACGGGCGGGTTGTCCGGGTCGCCATAGACGGTCGAGGAGCTCGAGAAGATGATGGACTTGCAGCCATGGTTGCGCATGATGTCGATGAGCACCAGGGTGTTCTCGATGTTGTTGTGGTAGTATTCGACGGGCTTGCTCACCGACTCGCCGACGGCCTTAAAGCCGGCAAAGTGGATGACGCGGTCGATCTGATGGGTATCGAAGATCTTGTTCATCGCATCGCGGTCGAGCACGTTGGCCTCGTAGAAGGTGAGGTTCTTGGCGGCCTCGTCGCCCACGATGGTCTTGACGCGGTCGACGGCGACGGCGCTGGAGTTGGAGAGATCATCGACGATGACGACCTGGTAGCCACCTTCGAGCAGCTGAACGACGGTGTGCGAGCCGATAAAGCCGGCGCCACCGGTAACGAGGACGCAGGTGTCTTTGGGGTCGAGTGCTTTGGACATGTAGTCTCCTATCGAATCAGGAACACTTCTTCAGGGGAGTATAGCGCAGGCAGGGGCGCCCAAATCGTGCGCTGTAGGAAAAGCAGAGGATTATGTTAACGTACTCAAAAAAGAGCTTGCGTACGCATCACCTGATCTTTGGCATTTGCTTACGAGCCGCCGACCTTGCAGTTTCCCGCCGTTCGTGGAAATCGTTGGGACGCGCCATATGTACGCTAATATGTATGAGTTGAGCGACATATAAATAAGCATGTAACGGAGTACATATGTCACCAAACAGCGATTCCATCCTTTCCCAGGAGCTCTCGCGCCGCACTGCCCTCAAGGCCCTGTTCGGCGCCGCTTCTGCGGCAGTTCTTTTTGGCCTGCCCGCTCGCGCCCGTGCGGCGGAGGCTTCCAAAGAAACCACCGATAAACTGAATGCCGCCCAGGCCCAGCTCGACGAGGTTCAGGCCCAGCTCGACAGCATCGCAAATGAGTATGCGGCGCTGGCCAACAAGAACGCCCAGACCCTCAACGATATCGAGGGCGTGCAGAGCCAGATCGACGACACGCAGGCGCAGATTGACGAAAAGAAGGCCGAGCTCAAGAAGAAACGCAACGACCTTTCCGATCGCGTGGCCGCCAGCTACAAGTCCGGCGGCACGAACATTCTGTCGCTGCTGCTGGCCTCTGGCTCGTTTGAGGAACTCGTCGCCAACGCGCATTACGTTGAGAAGATCAACAAGAGCGACCGCGATGCCATCGAGGATATCCAGACGATTCAGGCTGAGCTCGACGCACAGAAGACCGAGCTCGAAGCACAAAAGGCCGACCTGGAGAAGCTCAAGGACCAGCAGACGGCTCAGATGCAGGATATGCAGGCCAAGCAGCAAGAAGTCCAGACCGTGCTGAACGGTCTTTCCGACGACGTCAAGGAGCTCATGGCTCAGCGCGATTCCGAGATCCTCGCTGCCGCCCAGGCTGAGGAGGCCGCTAGGAAGGCTGCCGCTGCCGCGGCCGCCGCGAACAAGAACAATTCCTACTCGGGTGGTTCGAGCTCGGGTGGCGGATCGTATGCGCCCGGAACTCCGCAGCAGAATGCCGGCTCGGGCAAGCAACAGGCCGTCGTCAACGCGTGCTACTCCACGCCTTCGCCGGGCCAGAACTGGTGCGCGGCGTGGGTTACCAATGTCTTCCGTAACGCCGGCGTTGGCTACTTTGGCGGCAATGCGTGCGACATGTTTAACGCCTGGTGCTATAGCTCCGACCGCTCGGCGCTGCAGGTGGGCATGATCGTGGCCGACTCATCGCATAGCGGCACCGGCATGCCGGGTCTGATCTATGGCCACGTGGGCATCTATGTTGGCGGCGGCATCGTCATGAGCAATGAGGGCGCCATTACGTCTAAGTCGCTTGATTCGTTTATTAGCTTCTATGGCACTGGCTCTGGCGTGCGTTGGGGCTGGCTCGGCGGTATTGCGCTGTCGTAGCTGCGGCTTGGTCCGGGACAGTCCGAGAGGCATAAGGTTGCCTGCTCGGGCAGTCCTGCTCGCACGGAGAGCACATTAAGTGCTCTCCGGCTCGTGCGGAACTCGCGATCAACCTTATGCCTCTCGGACTGTCCCGGCCCTCTCGGATTCGGGGCGCGACACACCGGACTGGGTTATCTGAATAAATATGGTGAAGGCCCCTTTCGGGGCCTTCTTTTTATAAAAATTCGCCTACTCGGTGGACTTCGGGTTCTAGGTCTACGTCGAACTGCTCTTTGACTTTGGCTTGGATGTCGCGGATGAGTTCGTCGACGTCGGCGGCGGTGGCGTGGTCGGCGTTGACGATAAAGCCGCAGTGCTTTTCGCTTACCTGCGCGCCGCCAACGGCGTGTCCTCGCAGGCCGGCATCCATGATGAGCTTGCCGGCAAAGTAACCCTCGGGGCGCTTGAAGGTGGAGCCGGCACTCGGCATGTCGAGCGGTTGCTTGTCCTCGCGACGCTGACGGTAGTCGTCCATGTCGGCCTTGATCATCGCGGCGTTGCCCGGGGCGAGATTGAAAGTGGCCGAAAGCACGATAAAGCCGTCGTCGGCGATGCGGCTCTTGCGATAGCCCAGGTTGAGCTCGTCGGCATCGAATTCGATGATGTTGCCGCTACCGCGGGTGCCGTCGTCGAGCTGGCGAGCGGGTTTGTAGACGCGCACGGACTCCAGCACATCGGCCATGCAGGCACCGTAGGCACCGGCGTTCATGTAGCAGGCGCCGCCGACCGATCCGGGGATGCCCGAGATGGGCTCCATGCCGGTGAGACCGGCCTCGGCTGCCGCAGTGGCGACATCGGAAAGCAAGGCGCCGGCCGCCGCCGTGACGTGCGTACCGTCGACCGTAATGTTGGAGAGGCCTTCGCCCAGAGCCACGACGACGCCACGGATGCCCTTGTCGCCGACGAGCAGGTCGGAGCCGTTGCCCACGATGGTGAGCGGCAGGTCGCAGCGATAACAGGTGTCGAGCGTGGCGACGAGGCCCTGCTCGGTATCGGGCGTGACAAAGACGTCGGCCGGGCCGCCGATCTTAAACGTGGTGTGCTCGCGCATGGGCTCGCTCATCAGCACGTTGTCCTCGCCGGCAACGCCAGCAAGCGCGCACAGCAGGTCCTCGTTAAAAAAGTCGTTCTCGTGCATACGAATATCCGCCTTTTGGTGGTCGTTGTCATCAATCGATTGCAATATACCCCACCCGGACGGATTTGGTGCGCTGGCGGCGATAAAACAGCCGTCTACCGGATTGGTAAAGTGTTTATCACCGAGGTAGAGGGGCGGTCGCTATACTTTCAAGAGATTGCGCGTAAACCTGGAAGGAGCGAGATGGCCAACAAAGTCACCCTCAAGCAGATTGCCCAGGAGGTGGGGCTTTCCCCCTCGTCGGTCTCGCTTGTTCTCAATAATCGGCCCTGTCGCATCTCGGAAGAAAACCGCAAGCTCATCAAGGAGGTCGCGGCGCGCAACCACTATGTCCCCAACCAGATTGCGCGTAGTCTGGTCATGCGCGAGTCGCGCACGCTGGGCCTTATCGTCCCTAACATCGAGAGCCGCTTTTTTGCCTCGCTCGCCGGTAGCCTGGAAAAGCGCTGCCGCGAGGACGGCTATGCGCTCTTCATTACCAGCTCGGGTGGAAGTGCTGACGACGATCTGGAGCTGCTGCGCCAGCTGGTGACGCGCGGCGTCGATGGCGTGTTCCTGGTCGTGGGCGATGAATTCTCTGACGACCGCGCGCTGCGCGAGGAGGTCAGCCATCTTCCCATCCCGGCCGTGATGGTCGACCGCGCTATTGAGGGCCTCGAGTGCGATAAGGTGATGTTCGACCACGAGATGGGCGGCTATATGGCCACGCGTTATCTGATCGAGCAGGGCCATCGCCGCATTGCCTGCCTGGTTAACGCACGGCGCTCCAATACGGGCCGCAAGCGACTTGCCGGCTACGAGCGCGCGCTGCGCGAGGTGGGCCTGCCCATCGATGCGCGCCTGGAGTTTGAGAGCGAATATTACATTCCGAGCGCCTACGAGGCCTCGGAGGCGGTGCTGACAACCGACGCCACCGCTGTGTTCGCAAGCTCGGACAACATTGCCCTCGGTCTGCTCAAGCGCTTACACGAGATGGGGAAGAGTATCCCGGGTGACATTTCGGTCGTAAGCTATGACAACTCGGCGGCCGACGTTCTCTTTGAGCCGGCGCTGACCGCGATCGAGCAGGATCCGGGCGTGCTTGCCGAGCATGCTTTTGGCTGTATGTCCAAGCGGCTTGCCGGTAAGGGTGGCAGGTGTGCCGAAGAGGTTGTTTTGGAGCCCGCGCTTATCGTAAAGGGTAGCGTGCTCGAACTTACTAAATACAACTAAACGCGTTTACCAATTCCCACTGATTGAATGTGGTGCACCTGTGACAGGCAATGCCGCAGGTGAATGTCTAGTTTTGCTGATCCATATCGCAAATCAGGATGGTAAAACGTTTTTTCACCATGATAAAACGTTTTATCAAATATACTAGTCCCAACGAATGGTTGCCGTATCGGAGGGTGACCGCGCAGCGAAGGGACATAAACAATGGCTAAAACACTGGGGACGCCGTGGCAAAAGCTGGGGCACGAGGTGCCGGCTTCCGAGCTCGAGGGTGTCGATCTGTATTGGCGCGCTTCGAACTACCTGTCCGTCGGTCAGATCTACCTTCGCTCCAACCCGCTGATGCGCGCTGACTTTGTCGACGATAAGACTGGCGAGGCGCGCGACTTCGGTCGTCCGGACGTCAAGCATCGCCTGGTTGGTCACTGGGGCACCACGCCTGGCATCAACTTCCTGTTCGGCCACGTCAACCGCCTTATTGCCGATCACAACCAGAACGCCATTTTCTTGATGGGCCCGGGTCACGGTGGCCCCGCCGGCACCGCCCAGTCGCTGCTCGACGGTACTTACCGCGAGATCCGCCCCGACATCACCAATGACGAGGCCGGCCTGCAGAAGTTCTTCCGCCAGTTCTCCTATCCCGGCGGCATCCCGAGCCACTTTGCGCCCGAGACGCCCGGCTCCATCCACGAGGGCGGCGAGCTCGGCTACACGCTCAGCCACGCTTACGGTGCCGTCATGGACAACCCGAGCCTGCTGGCCGTGGCCGTGGTGGGCG
>CABVDE010000032.1 GCA_902496945.1 uncultured Collinsella sp. | reverse complement strand
GCAACTCTTCGCGACGCCCTTCTGCCCAAGCTCATGTCAGGTGAAATTGACGTCTCGAAGGTCGTCCTCACGCAGCTAAATAGCCATTTAGAAGAGACCCTACGGCCATTCGGATGCCATATCCCCGCCGCACAAAAACGGGGCGGCCCGCACCCCTGCGAGCCGCCCCGTAGCCCTAACCTTCAAGTTACAGCAACAACCGGTACTACTCCCCTACTTCCCAAAGATCGCGCCGAACAGGCCCTTGCGCTTGGGCTTCTCCTCCCGGTAGAAACCCTCGGCCACCGCCGCCACCTGCCGCGGCTGTTCACCGCCTCCATGGCGCACGATCTGGTACAGGAACGGCGATTTAACGTATTTGACCTCGATGGGCGTGGCATGCACGGTGCTTTCGCTCGACAGTACCACGCTGGGATTGAGCGGCACCACGATATGCGTCTCGCGCTTGTCGCTAAACACCACCGCGGCCGCGCGCCCCGTCTGGCCGTTCACGGCGATGCGCACCTGCTCGCCATCGCGGCTATCCGACGACGGGCGATCGACAAAGTAGACCGGCACCATCACCAGGCCGTCCTTGTGCTTGCGGGCCTTGCGCGCCCACGTGCGAATGCTCTTTTTATTGAGCCCCAGCACCGCCTCGGCATCGTTGCCGGCAATATCGAGCGCCAGCTTATCAATGACCACCTGGTCCTTGGTAGATGCATCGACGGAGACAACGCGGAAGTCGCCTTCCTGCATGGCGGGATCGAACGGCCCCACCTTGGCAAAGTCCCACGGCTCCAGAATGCCCATAAGGCGAACGTCCAGGTAGTTAGCCCGGGGATATGCCCAGTCGAGCACCTCGTAGTACACCAGGGTCTCCTTGCTCAGGCCCTTGCCCGGGAAGGACGCCATCATGCGCAGGTCGGCAAGCGCCATGGGGAAATAGAAGAGCATCATGTTGTTTTGGATCGCATCTTCCACGTCGTGCCCCGTAAAGGCATCCGAATACTGACGCACCAGCTGCAGTGCGTTGGCGCGTGCCTGCTGCGGCGATATCTCACAGGGGACACCCTGCTCGGGCACATACTCGGCACCCACGCCCATGGTCAGGCGCTTGCTAAACGTGCCGGGCTTGAGAAGGTCAGCCATACCGATCTTGTTACCGCAGGACGGGCACTCAAACACGCGCTGGGTCGATGGCCCCTCAAAGGACGCGCCGCAGAAGGGGCAGGGAATGCTCACATGCATCGCCTCTTGGAACTCCTGCGCCGTTCCGCGATCTTCCCACAGCAGGTGCTCCAAAACCGACTGATTGCGCCAGTGCGCATTAAAGAAATACCAATCCGGGTCCTCCGGGCGATCGAGCTGCGACACATGGGTGAGCTTGAGCAGGCCGTCGACGATCGTCAACGGCGTATGTCGAATGCCCAGGGCGCTCTTGGGCTCTCCCGCATCGGCCTGCCAGGGAATGACCGCGCCGCAATAGGCGCACTCAAAGCTGCGCTTAGCTTGGTGCGAGTACATAGGGCCGCCGCAGTTTTGGCATTTAATGGCAAACATCTCGTCCATGGAAACGTCCTCCTTTGCACAGGGGCTGTCAAGATTAAGTATGTCGAGCAAACAGGCACGCGCCCATACCCATGTGGCCCAAAATGGAGCGCCCAAGCGGACGCAAAGTCGCAGCGGACTCGAGGCCGCGCGGACAGCCACTCGTCTCCGCCACGCGCCCGTTAGCCCCAGCAGACCATTGCTGCATTTTCTGAGCATCGGCTCGCAACGCTTCCGTGCGAGCTAAACTATCCCCTTAAACATGATTGTGAGGACGATCGTTATGCTATTTGTAAATCGGCTGGTACACACCCTTGTTCCGGGTAGCGAAAGCGAGCCGGTCGATGCCTCCTGCCGCACCAACGCCGGCTTTGCCGCAAGTCTTATCTGCATTGGCCTCAACATCGCCTTATGCATCGCCAAGGGCATCGCGGGCCTGCTCGCGGGCTCCGTCTCGCTTATCGCTGACGCCTTCAACAACCTCTCCGATGCCTCGAGCAACATCGTAAGCTTGCTCGGGTTCCGCCTCGCCAGCCGCCCGGCCGACGAAGGCCACCCCTATGGTCACGGCCGCTACGAGTACCTAGCGGGTCTGTTCGTCGCCGTCTTAGTCTGCGCCGTCGGCATCAACCTGATCCTGGAGTCGGTCACAAAGATCATCAAGCCTTCCCCCACCGCCTACACGCTGATCTCCATGGCCGCGCTCATCGCGTCCATGCTCGTCAAATTCTGGATGGCCGCGTTCAACCGTGCTCTGGGCAACCGCATCGATTCCGAGACGCTTATCGCCACGGCGCAGGACTCCAAAAACGATGTCATCACCTCGGGCTCGGTCCTGGCGGCAGCGCTCATTTCGCAAACGACGGGCTTTGACCTCGATGGCTGGGCGGGCCTGGGCGTGGGCATCTTCATCTGCATCAGCGGCATGGGCTTGGTGCGCGACGCCATTAGCCCGCTGCTGGGACAGGCGCCCGACCCCAAGCTCGTCCAGGCAATCCGCGACAAGATCATGTCGTACCCGCAGGTCCTGGGCACGCACGACCTCATGGTGCACGACTACGGTCCCGGTCGCCAATTTGCCAGCGCCCACGTGGAGA
Organism: uncultured Collinsella sp.; assembly: GCA_902496945.1. Taxonomy (GTDB): domain Bacteria; phylum Actinomycetota; class Coriobacteriia; order Coriobacteriales; family Coriobacteriaceae; genus Collinsella. The sequence continues at coordinate 20,170 of CABVDE010000032.1, read as the reverse complement.
TGCCCGGCGAGGGCGATGCGTTTGAGCACCACGAGATCCTGGACACCATCGAGCACGATATCAAACGGCAGATGGGCATCGGTATCACGCTGCACTGCGATCCCATCGCCACCGACGCCAACGACCTGCGCAGCTGGGTCAAGCGCGGCGTCATGCAAATCGACCCCGCGCTTTCCATCCACGACCTGCACGAGCACGATGGCTTTGTCTCGTTCGACCTGGTACGCCCCGACGGCTTTGACATATCCGACGAGGAGCTGCTGGAGCTCGTCACGCGCATCGTGCACGAGCGCCGGCCAGATGCCTCGTGCGTCGTGACATTCGACTCGGGCTTTAGCTCGCCCGAGCGTCCGGCTGAGCAGCTGTAACTCTTCGCAGTGCTAGTTTCCCTGCGCGCTCGAAATACCGTTTTGCAGGGCATCCCAAGCGTTCGTCGCCATGTCGCCCAAGTTCTGCGCGGTATCGCCCAGGTTTTGTGCCGTATCGCCCAGCTCTTGCGCCTTGTCTCCCAACTCCTGTGCCTTGTTACTCAAGTCCTCCAGCGTATTGGAGCTCGAGCTGTCGGTACCGCTTTGGCCGTCGGACGAGTTGCCCGAGCTGTTCTTGTGCGTGAGTTGAATTTCGAGGTTGCCGTTATCGTTATAGTAGGCGGACGTCACGATCCAGTTGGCATCGACGACGGGCGTTGAGCCATCATCAGTCAGGACCACGGCATTCGAAAGATCGGCACCGCGCGACTTGAGGAGCTTCTTGGCGTTTGACCAGTACTGCCCCGGGATATCGCTCAGGTCGACCGCGACTGACGAGGTGGACTCGGTCGGCTCGGTCGCGATATCGGTCGTCGAGCTCCCTCGCTTGTTGAGCATGCCCGACACGATGGCAAACACAACCGACAGCGCAAAGAAGATCGCCAGCACGATGAGGATCTTCTTGATCACGTTCGACGAACGCGAAGGCTTCTTCTCCTCGTCCTCGCCATACTGCGGAATCGACTTAGGGTACTCGCGATACGGCTCGCGCGACTTGTAGCGAGGCTGTGCCGTGCGAGGCATATACGTCGTCTGCTGAGGCTGCGGAATGGGATTCTGCGGCAGATCATCATAGGGATTCGGCGTCGAGGCGGCATAAGGATCCTGTGGCGCATAATCAAACGGGTCTGGAGCTGCGTTGACATAGGGGCCTTGCGAAGATGCAGCGTAAGGGTCCTGCGTCGCATTGCCATAGCCCATAACCCGGGTGGGCTCGGCAGAAGGCTGCGTCGCGGCGGGGTCGGCATAGCCGGAGTTGGGTACAACACGGGTCGCGTCGGCGCTATCGCCAGCCTGCGCGGAGCCGTAGCCGCCCATCACGGCTGTCTTGTCCTGATCCATGCAACGATTCCTTTCCGTCGCGCGTGAGTATCAAGTTATCCATGCATTCTACCCGCGCAAAAGTCTATGATGGGCAGAGCCCGCCGGTATCTACAAGACATGCGCGACAGGTGGCAACAAGCGAATCGAGGAATGTCATGGCAAAAAGCAAGCTCATCAAGGACACGACGCGTGCCGAGCGCGAGGAAATCATCAAGCTGGCACTCGCCGGCTGCGGCAACGGCAGCTGCGATAACTGCGGCAGTTGCAGCCTGGGGGCTGGCGACCCATACGGCACCTACCAGCCCTACATTGACGGCGAGATGGAAATCGCCGACATCAACATGATGGTCGCCGAGCGCAACGCCAAGCTCTTCGGCCTCCAGCGTGGATAGAAAACAAAAGCCCCGCCGTTCCTTGTAGGCGCGGCGGGGCGGGCAAGCGACTATGGGTAGCAGGCTTAGAACAGGCCGGTGATGTTGCCGTCGTTGTCGACGTCGATGTTCTCGGCCGCGGGAACCTTGGGCAGGCCCGGCATGGTCAGGACGCTACCGGTCAGCGCGACCACAAAGTGAGCACCGGCGGAAACCTTGAGCTCGCGCACCGTGATGCGGAAGTTCTCGGGCGCGCCCAGAGCCTTGGCGTTATCGCTAAAGCTGTACTGGGTCTTGGCGACGCACACCGGCAGGTTACCAAAGCCGTTCTCGCGCAGCTCGGCGAGCTGGCGCTTGGCAGCCGGCGTAAAGTCGACGCCATCGGCGCGGTAGACCTTGGTGGCAACGGCCTCGAGGGCGTCGGCCACATCGGCACCGTCCTCGTAGGCAAACTTGAGCTCGCTCGGCTGCTCAATCAGGCGCATGACCTCATCGGCCAGGTCGAGCGCACCCTCGCCGCCCTTGGCCCAAACCTCGGACAGCTTAACGTTAACGCCAAGCTTCTGGCACTCGGACTCGATGAGCGCAAGTTCGGCCTCGGTGTCCGTCGGGAAGCGGTTGATGGCGACCACGCAGGGAAGACCATAGACGTTCTGGATGTTGTCGACGTGACGCAGCAGGTTGGGCATACCGGCCTTAAGGGCCTCGAGGTTCTCGTCGTTGAGGTCGGCCTTGGCGACACCGCCGTTGTACTTAAGCGCGCGGGCAGTGGCGACGACCACGACAGCGCTGGGGCGAACGCCCGTCATGCGGCACTTGATGTCCAGGAACTTCTCGGCACCAAGGTCGGCGCCAAAGCCGGCCTCGGTAATCGCGACGTCACCAAAACGCATGGCCATGCGGGTGGCCATGATGGAGTTGCAGCCGTGAGCGATGTTGGCGAAGGGGCCGCCGTGGACAAACGCGGGCGTGCCCTCGAGCGTCTGCACCAGGTTGGGCTTAAGCGCATCCTTAAGCAGCGCGGCCATGGCGCCCTGGGCCTTAAGGTCGCGGGCGCGGACGGGCTCGCCGGCATAGCTGTAGCCGACAACGATCTCGCCCAGGCGCTCCTTGAGGTCGTTAATGCTCGTAGACAAGCACAGGATTGCCATGACCTCGGAGGCGACGGTGATGTCAAAGCCGTCCTCGCGCGGCACGCCCTGGGCCTTGCCGCCAATGCCATCGATAACATGGCGCAGTTGACGGTCGTTCATGTCGACGACGCGCTTCCAGGTGATGCGCTTAACATCGATGCCGAGCTGGTTGCCCTGCTGAATATGGTTGTCGAGCATGGCGGCCAGCAGGTTGTTGGCGGCACCGATAGCATGGAAGTCACCGGTAAAGTGCAGGTTGATGTCCTCCATGGGGATGACCTGGGCCCAGCCGCCGCCGGCGGCACCGCCCTTGACGCCAAAGACGGGACCGAGCGAAGGTTCGCGCAGGGCAACGGCGCTCTTGACGCCGCGACGACGCAGACCGTCGGCCAGACCGATGGTCGTGGTGGTCTTGCCCTCGCCTGCAGGCGTGGGATTGATAGCGGTCACAAGGACAAGCTTGGCCTGGTGATCGGTCGGCTCGTTGAGCAGTGAATAGTCGACCTTTGCCTTGTCGAAGCCGTACGGAATCAGGTGCTTTACGTCGACGCCGGCGTTCTTGGCCACCTCGGTAATGGGCAGCGGCGTGACGGAACGTGCGATTTCGATATCAGTAGGCATGGGCGGTCCTTTCGTTACCGGATGAGAAAAAGACCAATTCAGCATAGCACGGGCGCGCAATAGTAAAACGCCCATAACCGATGAACGGCGATATGTTTATCCAATGCCCAGCGATAACCTACAGACAAGCCAAAACAAAGCGCCCCTAAACGGTAGGTTCAATCCCCAGGTGTTCAAAGGTGCGAAGGGTTGCCTGACGGCCCTGCGGTGTGCGAATCATCAATCCGCACTGCAACAGGTAGGGTTCGTAGACATCTTCGAGCGTACCCGGGTCCTCGCCCACCGCGCTGGCAAGGGTCGTCAGGCCCACGGCACGGCCGGAGAACGTCTTGGCGAGCGTCTCCAAGATGCGAATGTCCATCCAGTCCAGACCAAGCTCATCAATCTCAAAGAACTCGAGCGCCTGACGGCAGATATCAAGCTCAATAGGACCGTTGCCGCGCACCTGGGCGTAATCGCGCACGCGCTTGAGCAAGCGGTTGGCAAGACGTGGCGTGCCACGCGAGCGTGAGCCGATCTCGAGCGCGCTCGGATGGTCTATTGTCACGCCCAAAATGGTTGCCGAGCGCGTCACAATCTGGGCAAGCTCCTCGACCGTGTAGTAGTCCAGGCGATACGAAATACCAAAACGGTCGCGCAGCGGGCCCGTGAGCATACCCGAGCGGGTCGTTGCCGCCACCAGCGTAAACTTGGGGATATCCAGGCGAATCGAGCGCGCCGCCGGGCCTTTACCGATAACGATATCGAGCGCAAAGTCCTCCATCGCGGGATACAGGACTTCCTCCACCGAACGGTTGAGACGGTGGATCTCGTCGATAAACAGCACGTCACCCGGCTGTAAGTTGGTAAGGATGGCCGCCAGGTCGCCGGTGCGCGCGATGGCCGGGCCACTCGTCGTCTTAATCTGAGCGCCCAGCTCGTTGGCGATAACGGTAGCCAGCGTGGTCTTGCCCAGACCCGGAGGGCCCGAGAAGATCACGTGGTCGAGCGTCTCGCCACGGCTCTGCGCCGCCTCGATCAGCACGCGAAGGCTCTGCTTGATATGCTCCTGACCGCAGTAATCATCCAGGCGCTGGGGGCGCAAAGTGCGGTCGACATCGAGGTCCTCGGCCGTCAGCTCCGAGCCCACCATACGCTCGCCGTGCGCCATGGATGCCGCCGGCGAGTTACCGGGCGTCGCCCACAGGTCCTGAGAGTCATCGGCTTCCCACATCACGCATCCATTCCGAGTCGCTTAAGCGCCGCGCCGAGCAGGTCCTCGACACGCATATCCTGCCCATCATACCCGCTCAGAGCGACATCGGTCTCCTGCGGGCTAAAGCCCATGGAAAGGAGTGCCGCACGGGCATCGTCGATGGCCGAGGGAGCGACAACGGGCACGGGCATCGCAACCTGTCCGGGCATGACGTCGACCGGCACAAAGCCCTTTTCCTTGGCAAAGGTGCTCTTGAGCTCCAGGATCAGGCGCTGCGCGGTCTTTTTGCCCACGCCGGGCACCTTGGCCATGCCCTTGTCGTCCTCGGCCATCACCAGGGAATACAGCTGTCCCACGGTATAGGTGGAGAGCACGGCGAGCGCCAGGCGCGGGCCGACGCCCGAGACGGACACGAGCCGATCGAACATCGTGCGCTCGTCCTTGGAGGAAAAACCGAAAAGTGTCATGGCGTCCTCACGCACCTGCATGCGCGTGTAGAGGCGAACCTCGCCGCCGGGCGTCGGCAACGTGGCCGCAGTGCTGCCCGAGATGCCGAGCTCAAAGCCCACGCCCGACACATCGACGACAGCAGAGCTCATCGTGGCCTCGACAAGCGTTCCGTGGAGCTGGGAAATCATCAGTATCCGGTTCCTCTCTGTTGATAGAACTCGCCACCGGTGAGGGCGCGGGTGCGGCTGAGGTTTACGTGGCAGATGGCGCAGGCCAGGGCATCGGCGGCATGGTCGGGATGTGGGTCGTGGTCGAGCTGCGTGAGCGTGCGTACCATGTAGGCGACCTGCCGCTTGTCCGCGGCGCCGGTGCCCACCACAGCCTGCTTGATCTGCATAGGCGTGTACTCGCCGATCTCGAGCGCGCACTCCGAAAGCGCCACGAGCGCAGCACCGCGGGCATGCGCCGTTGGGATGGCCGAGCGGACATTAGCGCCAAAGTAGATACTCTCGATGGCGGCGGTATCGGGGCGGTAGCGCTCGACAACATTCTTGAGGTCGCGGGCGATGTGAGACAGGCGCACCGCGAGCGGGCTTCCGGCACTGGTCTCAATACAACCGTAGGCACGACAGCGAGCCTCTCCGCGCCGTTCCTCGATAATCCCCCAACCCGTATGGGCCAAACCGGGGTCAATGCCCAAGATAACCAAGCCAGCCTCCCCTCGCCCTTTGCCAAGCGCAAGGCAAGGCCCCGCACATCATTCACGAACGTCTGTTCTAGAATAACACAACGGGGCCAAGATACTTAGTCGAAGTGTCGGTGTTGGGAGCGAATCCTATCCCCAGCTTAATTCTGCGAAAAGAACGGAAATTGGCGGGGATCCACCGGCGGATGCGGCATCGGTCCGCCTTGGGGCCCACCCTGCGGGCCACCCTGGCCTCCCATCATCTTATCGATGGCGTCCTGGACCTCGCCCTCAAACTTCTTCATGCCCTCGTGCAGGCGGCGCTGGCCGTCCTCGGAGCGCAGTTCCTCCATCTGCTCGGGCGAAATACCCAACAGCTCACCCAATATGCCCATCATCTCGCCGCGCATACGGTCACTCGTATCGTCGTCGGCAAAACGGCGCACCTCGGCACGCGCCAGAGAATCGACCGTCATACGCTCCTTGCCGCCAAGGCCAAGATCGGACCACGCGAGCATGTACGGCCAGGAGCGCTCGACAAACGAACGGGCCGAGACGATCGACGCCGTCGGCAGCTGGCGGCGGGCAGCCTCGCCCTGTCGAACGAGCATCAGCAGCAGCGAGCAGGCCTCAGGCTTGCCAGCGGCCATCGGGATGTCGTCGAAAGATCGGTTGCGGTCCACGTGCGCCTCGAGCGCGCCATCGACCTCACCCGGCTCAAGCCCGCCGAGCAGCTGTGCCGCGCGGTCGAGCATATCGACCGGACCGTCGAGCGTCGAGAGCGCCTGCGCCAGCACGCGCTCCATGCAATCTTCCACCGCGTTGAGCGTCACGAGCTCTTGGGGCACCACGGCAGACGTGCGGTTGCGCACACGCGCCACAAATTCAAGCGTCGACAGGTACACATCGCCAAAGGGCGCGTAATCGCCCTGATAGCCGCCGCAAAGCGCCGGCGCCGCCAGCGCGTACTCGGTTTTGGACAGCGGACTCAGCGCCATCGCACCCAGCTCGATCGCCGTGTCCTCCAGCATGAGGCCCAGTGTGCGCGAGCGCAGGCGCTCGGCATCGCCCGCCGACACATCGCGGTCGAGCACACGTGCCGCATCCGGGGCATCGCGCTCAACGGTGCGAATGTGCAAACGCTCGGCGATGGCACGGACGGCGGCACAGCGGGCAGCCTCGGCCTCCTCCTGCGCCAGCGTAAAGATACGGTTGCGCCCCAGCACCAGGCCAATCACATTACGCGGACCCAGAGCGTCAACGGCCAGCGCCGCCAGCAGGGACGACGGCAAGTCGCCCTCGAGTGCCACCACAGCACGCGACGCACCGTGGGCTCGGGTGTTGTCGCGCACGGCGAGCACCAGCGCCTGCCACAGCCACTCCTCGGAACGGAACTCGGGCAGTTCGTGATCTTCCAGGGCATCGAGCATCACGCCGCGCTGAATCTCCTGGACCAGCAGGCTCTCCTCAAAACACGGCGCCTGCGCCACCACGCGACCGCAGTCGTCGAGCACAAACGAACCGCCGGTATACACCGACTCGTCATAGGCACCGACCGGCGCCATGCAGGCAAACCATACGCTGCGCTTGGACGCGATCTTGCGGTAGGCGCCACTGCGAACGGCGGCAACGGCTGCGGTTTCGCGATCGGTCATGTCAAACGCGTTGAATTGGAAATACGCAATGAGGTCGACACCGGTCGGCAGCATCTCGAGCTCGCGGTCCAAATCGAAAATCACGGCGATGCGCACACCGTCCACGTCGAACACCGGCGGGGCCCAGCGCGTATCATTGTTCTCGCCACGTTGCAGGGCAATGCTTGCGCGCGCGGGCACCACGCGACCGTCCTTGAGCATCATATAGTCAAGCAAGGGCTGACCCTCAAACGAGACCGCCGCCGGCACGATGCAGATCATATCGAGCTCTTGGATACGCTCGGCAACGCCGGTCAAGCCCATCAGCATGTCGTGCTCAAAATCGGCAGCGCCCACCAGGCCGCCGGGCATGGCACCCATAAAGAGCGGAGCCGGCACGCATAGAACGCGCGCCCCGCGCTCGTGGGCAAGACGAGCCTGGTCCTCGATACGACCGCAAATGCCCTCAATATCACCCAGGCGCATATCGATCTGTGCAAGTGCGAGCTTCATGGCTCAGCCCTTTCCGTCGTAAGCCGTCGTTGTCGTAGTAAAAGCGCCGACCGCAAGATGCAGTCGGCGCTTGCATGTGCATATGCTAGCTATGATACCCCGAGCGGGGGCGCGCTCCTAGAACGTCGCGGACCACAGCCCATGCAGGTTGCAGTAGGCATAGACGGTACCGGTCTTGGAGCCACCCGCGAAAAACGTCGTGGGCTTCATGCCGGGCTCAAGGTAGTGGACCTCCAGGCGACCCTCGGCCTCAAGCGCAATCCACTCGATGTAGTGCTCGGGCACCATAGGATGCTCCGTCGAGCCCACGCGCGCGCGGATGACGTGGCCGTCGCGCTCGGTCTCGACGACAGGCACGTGCTTCTCATGCGCCGCGTCCTCGGTGTTCGCGGTCAGCTCCGTGCAGCCGGCAGGGGTTGCAACGTCGTCGCCAAGGGCGGCAATGAGCTTGCCGTCGGGGTCCTTAAAGAATTTGGCCATGATGTTCTCCTTTGTTGATGTGCCAATGTTCTTGACGCTTCTTATGCCCAAAGACAGACAAAACCATCCACGGCATGGCAAATGAACACATAACGAGTGAGGCAAGCGGTCGGGCCAAGATGTGTCAACCGTCCTGCCCACTCCAGCAGTCCCACCCCGCGCGCGGCTAGCGACCGTCGCCGCCGAGCAGCGCCAGAACATCCTCGCGCGTGAACAACGCCGACGAGATACCGTCGCCGCCGAGCACGCTGTTGACCAGATCGCGCTTGGACTCCTGCATCTGCATAATGCGCTCCTCGATCGTGTCCTTGGCGATGAGCTTGTACACGGTCACGGTGTGCTGCTGGCCAATACGGTGCGCGCGGTCGGTCGCCTGGTCCTGCGCTGCCACGTTCCACCACGGGTCGTAGTGGATGACCACGTCGGCAGCCGTCAGGTTGAGGCCCACGCCGCCCGCCTTGAGCGAGATCAAAAAGACCGGCACCTCGCCTGCCTGGAACTGCTCAACCATCTTGGCGCGGCTCTCTTTGGACGATGTACCCGTGAGCTTAAGGAAGGCGATGTCCTCCTTGGCCAGACGCTTACCGATAATATCGAGCATGCCCGTGAACTGGCTGAACAGCAGGATGCGATGCCCGCCATCGAGCGCGCCGTGCACGAGCTCCATGCAGGTATCGAGCTTGGCGCTTCCCGCCTTGCAATCCTCATAATGCAGGTGAGGGTCGCAACAGATCTGGCGCAGCTTGGTGAGCTCGGCGAGCACTTTGAGCTTGTCCCTCTTAAACTCGTTGGCCTCGCGGTGTTGCACCTGCTGGGCGATGCGGTCCTGGTTGGCCAGGTAGAGCTTGCGCTGCTCGCCGGTGAGTTGTGCCATCACCGTGTCCTCGATCTTCTCGGGTAGGTCGGCCACCACGTCTTCCTTTACGCGGCGCAGCACAAACGGCGACACGAGCGCCTGCAGGCGAGCGGCGCTATCGCCCTCGGCATGCTCAACCGGGCTTTCGAAGCGCTTGGCAAACGACTCGCGCGTGCCCAAAAGACCCGGCATCAAAAAGTCGAAGATACTCCAGAGTTCTGACAGGCGGTTTTCAATGGGCGTTCCCGTCAGGGCAAAACGCACGCCCGCCGGCAGACGTTTGGCGGCACGCGCCACCTGCGTGAGCGGGTTTTTAATGTACTGGGCCTCGTCGAGCACAACGCGGGCAAAGTCCTGCTCGGCATACTCGTCGATATCGCGCCGCATAAGGTCATACGAGGTCACGACTACGTTATGTTCGGCCACGCCGGCAATCTGTACGCGACGCTGCGCTTTGGCGCCCACGATAGCACACACATCGAGCGAAGGCGCAAAGCGCTCCAGCTCGGCAGTCCAGTTGTACACAAGCGACGCCGGGCACACCATGAGCGTGGGCTTGGTGTCCCCCGCCTCAACGCGTGCCAGGATATGCGCGATCATCTGCAGCGTTTTGCCCAGGCCCATGTCATCGGCCAAGATGCCGCCAAGGCCCAGGTGCTCGAGCGAGCCGAGCCACTGGTAGCCGTCGACCTGATAGCCGCGCAGCGTGGCCTTGAGCGAAGCAGGCACCGTAAAGTCCATCTTGCCGAGCGTGTCCAGACGCTCGACGGTTCGCTGGAACGCGGCGTCGCGATCGGCCTCGAGTGCCGACGTGCGCGCGAGCATGCTATCGACGAACAGGGTGCTCGACGCGGGAAGCGACACGCCGTCGAGCAGGTCGACGGCACCGACGCCTAAGTCCTCGGCAAGGCCAAATGCGGCGCGGGCGCCCTCGTCCAGGCGAATGATGTCGCCGGACGTAAGACGCGCAAACGTCTGATGGCGCTTGTACGAGTCGAGGTAGATGGCAAGGTCTGCCGCCGAAAGCCCGGATGCACCCAGCTCGACGTCGAGCAGGTTGCTCTTGACGGTCGCACGCACCGAAAGCTTGGGCGCAGGGCGGACCGAGATCTGGCGCAGACGGTCGCTGAGCATGACCTCGCCCAGCTCGGACAGCGCAGACAGACCCTCGGTCAGCAGGCAGAACAAGCTCTCGTCATCGCGCTCTTCGAACGCCAGGCCGCCCTCGTAGAAATCGAAAAACAGGGCAGCCGTGTCCATAGCGCGAAACTCCGCCACATCGTCGCGGGGCGGCACGCCGGGGCGCTGCTCTTCGAAGGGGCTGCCCGGAGCGCCTAGACTAAAGAGGTCCGCCGACCAATCGCCGTAGAACACCGTAATCTTGCAGGTCACCAGGCCGTCGTCGACACCGATCTCAAAATGGAAGCTCGCCTCGGGCGCCACGGCATCGAGCGCGGCAGGAGCGGTCAGGTCGGTGTAGTCGCGCAAGATTGGCAGCGCCATACGGCAGAACTCGCCCACCTGGCCGGCGGCGATATGAGCCGGCGTGCGGCAGGGCAACAGGCGCGATAGGAACGGCGCCGCATGTTGGGCAAACGCTGCGTCGGTACGGCGCGCGCGGCGCGTGTCGATCAGATAGGCAACGTCGCCCGAGGCAAAGCAGTACATATCGGCGGGCAGGCGCAGATCGTAGCTACCGCCGGCTGCTGGCGCAATCTTGGCGGCAAGGAGCGGCGGGCGCTTGGCGGTCGGCTCGCCCTCCCCTTCCGGAGACAGCTCGACCGCCACGTCGTAGGTGCGATGTGTTGTCGTCCCCCGCGACCAGGCGGGCTCAAAGGAAATGGTCCTGCCGCGCAGCAAGTCCAGCGCATACACGATGTTGTGCTCGGCAAGCGGAAGCTGGCGATCCGCGACAAAACCGCTGCGCGCAAAGTCATACGATGCCGAGCGTGAGCTCGTGATATCGCTCAGATATACAACCGTTGCCACGACAAGGTCGAGCAGGCGCACCGAAACGTCATCAAAGGCCTCGGGCACATGGAGGAACGTGAGCTTTTTGCCGTACGAGAAGGTGCCGCCTCGGACGTAGGCATCGGCCATGCCGTCGATGTCCTTAACCACATAGGACACCGAGCCGCAGCGAATGCGAAACTCGAGCGCCCAGTTAAAGCGCTCGGCAAACAGCGGACTGTAGTACGGCACCAGCGAGGGCTCCAGCACTGCCTTGGGAGCATCGGGATCCACGCTGCCGGCGAGCTTGCGGCGCATATCCGCTAGTTCGCCTAGGCGCGCGTCCGAAAGATCGGAGAGTGCCGCCATGAGGCTGGGGCTCGTGGGGACGGGTGCCGGGAAGGGGAAGTTGGGGTTGACCGCCGGCGCTTTGGGCGCGGTGCGCGCAGGCTGCTTGGATTGTGCGGGCGGCACCGTAGACGTGCGGACCGGCGTGCGCAAGCCCTCGACGGGCTCGGCGCCGCTGGCATCCAAATACGCCAGCGCCGTGGCAATAGCGTGCTTGCACATGCCGGGGTAACGATAGGCAGCGGGGCAATCGCAGTCGTAGTCGATCACCTCGTGCTCGTCCATGTCGAGCGCCACGTGCGTCTTGTACAGGTCGCCGCGCGAGCCGCGCACCATGCCCTCGACCGTCACGTTCTTGGAGAACCGAGAGCCGGAGTCCTCAAACGACAGCACGGCGCCGTTGAGCATGAGCGAACGCCCCTTCATAAAGGTGCCGCTCAACGCCGCCTCTTTGCGAAGCGTCTGCACAAACGCCCCCTGTGCCATCACTTCCTCCAATCTCACGCCGGGTAGCTCATTTGGGGCTATTTTAGCTGCCCCCACATGTCGGTTGAGGATTATTCAAATCCCAGCCAATTCGCCGTCAGCCAAAGGGTAGCTAGAATAGACACGTCCCAAATTAGCTACCCCCAGCAAAGCGTTCCTAGATCACCGTCACGCGGCCCTGGTTACCCACGATGGCCTTGGCCTCGGCCAGCAGCGGAATCGAGCGCGCGTTGACCTTGGCCGGCACCTCGGCGCGCAGCACGCGCCCGTCCACCTGCTCGATAAAGATCTCCACGCGGTCGCCGCCCGGGTTGGTGGTAAGCACCGTGGCCAAGCGCGCCATATTGCCCTGGCTAAAGCGGCTGTTGGGCACCATGACCTCAAAGACCTTGGGCTTATTGTTCTCCTCGCTGAGCTCCAGCGGCACGATCTCCTGCGCGATGATCTGGTCGCCGCGGTCCGAGCGCTCGAGCTTGCCCTTGATGCGCACAAAGGCGTCGGACAGCTGCGCGCCGGTCTCGGGATCGACCTCGCCGTACAGATACCCCTCGGCCTCCTTGTAGGTCTTGGGGAACACGACGACCGTGGCCTCGCCTTCCATGTCCTCGAGCTGCACGATGCCCATGGGGTCGCCGTTTTTGGTCACGCGCTTGGATACGCTCGAGACCATACCGGCCCACCACAGCGCCTTGCCTTCGGGAATCTCCTGGTTGATGGTACCGCCCGTGGGATTTTGCACCTCGTAGCCGGTGTCGATCTGAGAGAACGAGAAGTCGCGCGCTTTGCTGAGTGCATACTCAAACGGGCGCAGCGGGTGGTCCGAGACATAGATGCCCAGAACCTCCTTCTCCTGGCTCAGCTTAAGGTGGCGGTCCCACTCCTGGCCATCCGGATCGGGTACGCTCACCTCAAAGCCCGAGCCCTCAACGTCGCCAAACATGTCGAAGAACGACGTCTGGCCGCTCGCGCGATCCTTCTGGCGCTTTGCCGCGGCATCGATGATGTTCTCGGGGTTGTTCTTGTCCACAAAGTGCATCATCTGACGACGCGGATACCCCGTGGAGTCGAAGGCACCTGCCTTGATGAGCGATTCGATCACGCGACGGTTGGCCTGGCTCGAGTCCACGCGCTCGACAAAATCATGCAGCGTCTTAAACGGACCGCCCGCCTCGCGCTCGGCGATAATCGCCTGCGCCACGCCGGTGCCCACGCCGCGGATGCCGGCCAGACCAAAGCGCACACCTTCCTTGGTAGCCGTGAACTCGGTACCGGACTCGTTGACATCTGGCGAAAGCACGGGGATGCCGTCGTGACGGCATGCCGAGACGTAGTGCACGATCTTGTCGGTCTTGCCCGTATAGGACGTCAGGACGGCCGCCATGTACTCGTGCGGATAGTGCGCCTTGAGCCACGCCGTCTGCATAACCAAGATGGCGTAGCCGGCGGAGTGCGACTTGTTAAAGGCGTAGGACGCGAACTCGAGAACATCGTCCCAAATCTTCTGGGCGACCTCGCGCGTGTAGTTGTTCTTGATGGCGCCGTTCATCCAGTGGTCGTAGGTGGTCTCGTCCGAGCCATCCTCCCAGTGGAGCACCGTCGACGTAAGCAGCTTGATCTTCTTCTTAGCCACGGGTTTACGGATACGCGAGTCCGATTCGCCCTTGGAGAAGCCGCACATCTCGACGGAGATGAGCATAACCTGCTCCTGGTAGACCATGGTGCCGTAGGTTTCGCCCAGGATGTCGTCCAGACGGTCGTCGTAGGAGACGGCCGGCTCCTTGCCGTTCATACGGTTGATGTAGGACGAAACCATGCCGGCGCCCAGCGGGCCCGGGCGGTACAGGGCGATCAATGCCACGACGTGCTTGTACTCGGTGGGCTTCATGTTCTTGATCGTGGCCGTCATGCCGGCGGACTCGACCTGGAAGACGCCGGCAGTGTGGCCGGAGCCCATGAGCTTAAAGATCTCGGGATCGTCAAAGGGAATCTCTTCCTCTTTGATGTCGATGCCAAAGTTCTTCTTGATGTTTGCCTTGGCCTTGGAGATAACCGTCAGCGTACGCAGGCCCAAGAAGTCCATCTTGAGCAGGCCCATGTCGGCAACGGTATGGCCCTCGTACTGGGTAATCTCGACGCCGCCCTTGGTGTCGAGCTTGGTGGGCACGTGCTCGTTGACGGGGTCGCGGCAGATCAGAACGGCGCACGCATGCACGCCCTCGCCACGGGTGAGGCCCTCGATGGAGAGCGCCGTGTCGATGATGCGGCGGGCGTCGTCGTCCTTTTTATAGGCCTCGGCAAAGTCGGGGTTAAACAGATCCTCTTTGCCGGGTTGTTTTTCGAGCACCTGCTTGAGCTTGACCTTGGGGTCGCTCGAGACCATCTTGGACAGGCGCTGGCCCATGTAGACCGGGTAGTCCAGGACGCGCGCGGCGTCGTTGATGGCCTGCTTGGCCTTAATGGTCGAGTAGGTGATGACGTGGGTGACCTTCTCGGGACCGTAGAGCTGGCGAACGTGCTCCACGACCTCGAGACGCCGCTCATCGTCGAAGTCCATATCGATATCGGGCATCTCGGTACGCTGCGGGGACAGGAACCTCTCGAACATCAGACCGTTCTCGAGCGGGTCGAACGCGGTGATGTTCATGGCGTAGGCGACGATAGCGCCGGCGGCCGAGCCACGGCCGGGGCCGACGCCGATGCCGTTGTCCTTGGCCCATTGCACGTACTCGGCGACGATCAAAAAGTAGGCGGCAAAGCCCTTGTCGCAAATGACCTTGTATTCGTACTCAAAGCGCTCTTTGATGTTGACGCCACCGATCTCGCGCGTGGCCCAGTCGTCACCGTAGTGCTGGCGCAGGCCTTTCTCGCACTCGCGGCGGAACTGGCTCTCGTGCGTCTCGCCGGGATCGAGCAGCGGAAAGCGCGGCAGGATGATGGAGTCCCAGTCCAGCTCAACGTAGCACTTGTCGGCGATCTCGAGCGTGTTGTCGCAGGCCTCGGGGCAATACGGGAACATCGCCCGCATCTCCTCCTCGGTCTTCATGTAAAACTCCGAGCCGGTCATGCGCATGCGGTTGGGGTCGTCGACCTTGGCGTTCATGCCGATGCACATAATGACGTCCTGCACGGGCGCGTCCTCGCGGCGCAGGTAGTGGAAGTCGTTGGTGGCGACAACCTTGACGCCCACTTGCTTGGCGATGTCGATAAGCGTGCGGTCCATCTGCTCGTCGGTCAGACCGTTGTCGGTCGTAATACCGTGCTCCTGGATCTCGATATAGAAGTCACCGGGGTCGAAGGTATCACGGAAGGTCTCGGCCCACTTGATGGCGCCCTCCATGTCACCGCGGTCGATGTATTTGGGAATGATGCCCGCAATACAGGCGCTGGTGCAAATCATACCCTTGGCGTGGCGGCGCAGGTTGTCGAGCGTCACGCGGGGCTTATAGTAAAAGCCCTGCACGGCGGCCTCGGAGACCGTCTGCATCAGGTTGACGTAGCCCTCCTGGTCTTTGGCCAGAAGGATCATGTGGTAGAGCTCGGGCTTATGGTCGCGGGCGAGCGTCTCGTCCGGCGTAAAGTAGACCTCGCAGCCAAAGATGGGCTTAATGACCAGCGGCGGCTTGAGCTCGTCGATATTGCCCTTCTCGTCCCACATGGCCATGTCCTTCACATACTGGGCATGCTCGCGCGGGTTTGCCTCGGGATCGGGCTCCACCAGCTCGTCGCGGCGGTCCTTTTCCAAGAAGGCCTTGTCGTGGCTCCACGTTTTGTACTCGGGCGTGCTGTGGTTAACGGCGTCGCAGGCCAGCGCCAGGTCGGGCACGCCGTACATGTAGCCGTGGTCGGTAATGGCCACGGCAGGCATGCCTAGCTCAACGGCGCGGTTGACCATATCCTGGATACGGGTTGCGCCGTCGAGCATGGAGAAAACGGTGTGATTGTGCAGATGGACGAATGCCATGTGATGAGCTCCGATGCGGGTTCGTGTTCTGACTGAACGATTTTACCGCACCGCCCGGACAGCACCCGAACCTAGCCAAACCCACACGGGCAGTCTTTTTGGGACCTTCAAAAAGGGGAATGAGGGCATCCAGATATATCGAGTATTACTGGAACCCCGGCGATGCGCGGAATGATTTGTGACGAATAGTCATGTCCATCTAGAATGCTTGACGCTTCGGGCAGCTCGTCAATCGATATATCAATTCTTGGAGACATGTATTCCTACCATTTTTAATGAAACAACGGCGGTAATTGCTATCGCGATTACACCAATAATACCGAGCGCTATCTGAATGGGATATAACCCCAGCACATGTCCAAATATGGAGAAAAACATTGCGGAAAAGAGAGCCCTTACCAGAGACGCGACGGAAAGGATTGTCGCGCGGAGATCGTCCGCTATCGCGTCTTGGATTAAGTTTTCCGAAGTGATGTACACCACTTCTGGGAGAAAACAAAGCACTATGCTAAGGCCAAACAAACACAGCGGATTTGAAGCGAACCACGGAAGAATCATGAAAAGACCGGCCTCGATTAGCATCGAGCCGAGCATGGTATTTCTTTTCTTAACCGGCATTTCGGGCAATTTCATATAAAAGTGCTTGTTCGGATCCCGATTGAAGGGAGTAGGCGAGTGCCTCAACAAGGGAAAGCACGACAAGAAAGGGGCCTGAGAGCAACAGCATGCCAGCCGTATGGAAGAAAAGCAGCAGCACGCCCACTTGAATCGAAAACTTCTTTCCAAAGAAATCGCCTATCAGCCCTGTTGGCAGCTCGAGGACGACCGTTGCGATGTTAAACAGGGCTTGATAAAGCGCGATTTCCGTGACAGACATTCCTTTATCCGCAAGGAAAAGTAGAAACACTCCCCGATTTAAAACAAATCCCGCGAGAACGAAAAAGGCGGAATAGATGTGCAGTTGCGTAGTGGCATTCTTATTCATTTGGCACTTCCATCAACTAATTTTGTCGGGCCGCTCGCTACTGACTCGAAGCCTGAGGTGTTCACAGTTGATGCGAAGAGCGGTAAAGCTTTTGCACAGGGTATCAATGGGATACATCCGAAGCGTTTTCGGCAGTATCATCGGCGAAGGCGGGATTAGCCTTTACGCGGCGCTCACCCTCGATGTATTTGACGATTTGATCAATCGTCTGGTTGGCATGGCTCTTGAGCTTGCGCTCATAGAAGAAGAGGCCGAGCTTGCCGCGCGTGCCAGACGTGTTGCCACCCACACCCTGAAAATCCTCGGTATAGGTGAGCTCGCAGGCACCATCGCCAGCAGGTGCAGCCTCATAGCGCATGGTATTGATGCCCGCCGCATACTGAAAACGGACCTCATAGAGACACGGGTAGTCAAAGTGCTTGATCTTAACCTTGATCGCCGTGCCCTTGGCCTTGCCTTTTGCGGACTGGGCGCGCTTCTCGTACTTATAGCCGTTGAGCTTGTTGCGGCTGGGACGCTTGCCCGTGGCGTTCTCGATATCCTGCATGATGGACCCCGCCAGAGCGTCAAATAGCTCCTCCGGCGTCACCTTAAGCGTTTTGGTGAGTTGCATGATGGCTCCTTATTCGTTTGAACCGTTCGACCCATTGTACCGCCCCGGGCTCTCCCATGCGTTGCGGTGCCATTTGGACGACTGAGGGCTTTACGGCCGCAAAACTAACCAAATAGCACCGTAAAGCCTGAGGCGGCTAGAGGTTGTAGGTGACCACTTGAGGTTCGGCGGGTTCGACGAAGAGAGCTGGGGCCGTCTGCTCCACGCGGACGAACTTGACGGTCACCGTCTCAAAGCCCGCCTTGTGCAGAACATCAGCGTAGACGCGCGCCTGCAGGGCATGCTTCTCGAGCAGCTGGTCCGGCGTCTCATCCGGCGTGCCGCCCGTCTTGTAGTCGATGACCAGCGCGCGCGTCGGATCGGCCGGGTCGGTCGCCAGCGCATCGATGGCGCCCTCGGCATAGGCACCGTAGCGCGCAATGTCCTCGTCCTCGCAACCGAGCGAGAAGAACGGGACCTCGGCGCGGACACACGGCCAGACAAGCAGCTCGGCACGGACCGACGACTTAAGCCAGCGATACAGCGCAACGTCAAAACGCTCGCGCTGTTCCGGCGTCAGATGCCACAGGCGAGCCAGCGCATCAGCGCGCGCGGCGGGCAATTCGTCGGCACCCATCTCGATCAGCCACTGGCAGGCAGCATGGAAGGCCGAGCCCAGCGCCATGGGGTTGCCGGCGGGCTCGATAGCAGCCACATCCGCATCCGTCATCTCCGAGCCATCCGACTCCGCGTCATTGTCCGCCCCGTCCATGGGTACGCGCGCCTCGGCCGCATGGTCCTCGGCCTCGGCATGCAGCGCCGCGGCAATCGACGAATAGCTGTACGAGTCGCGTGTCGGATACGGACAGGTGCCCATGCGCACGCCCACCGTCTGGGGATACACCAGCCCAAATGTATCGGGCGTCGGATCGGCAGGACCGAGCACGGCCGGGCGATCAGCGGCGTCAGCGTTGGCGCCCTCCGCCTCCGCATCACCGCGAACGAGCCTGCCCTCGGCATCCAGAGAAGCGTTGGATTCAAACGCCTGCTCGCCAAAGGTAAAGTCCGCGAGCGAGATGAGCTCGTAGTCGCCCGGCTGGGAGTTGTCGAACACCAAGTGGTCGGCATCGAGCTGTGGCATGCCCATGCCCTGGCCAGGCAGAATGCGGCGCATCACGTCATAGGTCAGATCGGTCTCGACGTCGAAAATCGGCGCCGTCACCTTGCCACGGCTTACGCCGGCATCCATCGCCAAAATGACCAGCTCACGCGCACGCGTCATGGCGACGTAGAGCAAACGAGCCCGCTCCTCAAGCGAAAGCTGCAGGTCGTCGTTGCGCAGGCGAGTGAACGCCTCGGCGGGAGAACCCGTCGCGCATACGTCCTCCATGAGCTCCGGCGGCAACCACAGCGACGTGCCCTTGCCCTTAAACGCATGCTCAAACTGCTTTTTGACGTCGTCACCCTTTACGAACGTGCCGTCGGCGAGCTTAACGCCGTCGAAGCGCGCCGGCAGCGCCACGACCTGCGCCCCGCCGTCGACACGGCCCATCTGTGCCGCACCCGAGGACTTACGCACGCCGAAGCATTCGGACACCGCGACGACCGGATACTCCAGACCCTTGGACGCATGCACCGTCATGATGCGCACCGCGCCGCCGCCTTCCTCGTTAAGCGCGCCCGGCGCCTCCTTGCCCGCCAAGAAGCGGTCGAAAGCGAGCGCAATGGAGCGCGGCGAGTTGCCGAGCTCGGCCTCCGCCTCGGCAACGGCATCGAGCGCCTTGAGCACGTTGGCGGCAATCGCCTTGCCCTCGGGGCCGCGCTTCGCCAGGCGTACAAACCAGCCCGAGGCGTTGACCACATCGCGCGCGATCGCCGCGAACGAATCGCGCCCCACGCGACGAAGCGCATAGCGCAGCACCTCGCGGGCGCGCGTCACGAGCGGCAGATCCCGCAGCCCCGGCACGTCGCAATCGCTCATGATGCCCGCATCGATGTTGCGACGCGAGGTCTCCCCCGTCTGGTCGTCCAGCTTGGTCGCCAGCGCCAGGAATTCCTGGGCGCCGAGCGCAAACATCGGCGACGCCAACAACGGCATAAGGCCTTGGGCCGTATCTGCCGGGTTGGCGAGCGCGCACACCAGGGCACGCACCGTCTGGACCTCGGCGGCCTGGGCAAAGACCGAACCGCCCGCGATAACGCAGTCGAGCCCCTGGTCGCGGAAGGCCTGGGCGTAGACGTCGGCATTGGTCATGCGGCCCAACAGCAGCACCATGCCGCCCTGGGGCTGGCCGGCATCGGCGAGCGCGCGGAAGCGTTCGGCGATTGCACGGGCCTTGGCCTGCGTGCGGTCCTGCGTGCTACCACCGGCAACAAAGAGCGCCTGACGACGCGAAGCATCTGCCGCCAATGTGTCCTTGCGCCCGTCGCTCGCCTCGAGGTCCAAAAAGCCCTGCATCAGGCCACCGTCGTCGCCATCGAAGACGCGCGCCACATAGCGCAGCACCTCGTCGTGGCTGCGGAAGTTGCGCACGAGTTTGACGAGCTCGCCGGCGGGG
>CABVDE010000031.1 GCA_902496945.1 uncultured Collinsella sp. | reverse complement strand
CGTGCGGCGAGCCTCTTTGCGTCCTGCGGAATGTTTTGGAAAGTAACCCAAACCGGCCCGGCGGGGGTCCTGTGTAGTCACCCTTTAGGAGGAACTCTCCTGATGGGTTGAGCGTTCGGATTGCTTTTTTGGTGGCTACCGTTTATCGCATATAGCTACCGTTTGCGGAGTAAGTAACACTCACTTATAAACCGTGTAAAATCTCAGCAAGCACGGAGTTTTCCAGGGAGACGCTGTCCTTTGTTGTGTGCAAGGGGCGGCGTCTCTTTGGCGCTTAGGACCGTTGTCCAAACCAGGCGACGGGCGTGTGTGTAATAAAAAGGCCAACGTCGAGATGGGTCGTGATGATAATGGGCAAGTATGTGATCGTGGTTGAATCTGGGTCGGATGTGACACCGGAGCTCTGCGAACGCTATGGCATCGTTCGCGTGCCCATGCATGTCACGGTTGGCGACGAGACCGTCGAGGACGGTTCAATCGATCCGCTCGAGATTTACTCGCGTTGCAATGAGCTCGGCGTAATGCCCAAGACCAGCGGCTGCGCGCCTGCGGATTTCTCACGCGTATATGACCGTATCCATGCCGAGCAGCCCGATGCGACCATTCTGCATCTTGCCTATTCCGAGGTCACGACCTGTTCGCATCAGTCCTCTAAGATTGCTGCTGCGGGCCGCGACTACGTCTTCTCCATGGATACGCGCTTTGTCTCGGTCGGTCAGTCGCTCATTGTCGTCGAGACCGCCAAGTATATCGAGGCTCATCCGGATGCCACCGTCGATGAGATTTTCGCCTTTACTAACTCGGTCATGGATCGCGCGCTGCTGGGCTTTGTCCCCACCGACCTTGCCTTCCTTAAGGCGGGCGGTCGCTTATCCAACATGGCGTTCCTCGGTGCCCACCTGCTCAAGATTAAACCTTGCATTGAGGTGACGGGCGGCAAGTTTGTGGCAACCAAGAAGTTCCGTGGTTCTATGCTCAAGTGCGCCCGTGCCTTTATTGATCACATGGTTGCGAAGGGCGAGATTGACTACTCGCACATTGGCCTGGCGTATTCGGTGGGTCTTTCCGAGGAGCTGCGCGACAACATGGAGGTCTATGCGCACGAGCTGGGCTTTAAGGACGTTACCTGGACTCAGGTCGGCGGCGTCATCTCGAGCCACTGTGGCCCGACTGCTTTCGGCGCGGTACTTACGCTTAAGGCATAAAGGCCGCGGGCGAGCACTCTTCAGCCTGACATCTCGACGTAGACCCCAGCCATGGTGATGGGGGATAGATTAAAACGTGCCATTCTAGCCCGAGACGTTTAAACGCAAACGCATGGGCTAGAATGGTTCTGGCATTTTAATTGGTTGCATCCAAGGAGAGGCAAGGTAGCGCGAATGGCAGAAATGACGCTTGAGGGTGTGGACGCTCGTCCCGAGGACTCTGCGTTTGCCCTTGGCCGCGTGCATTCAATCGAGACGATGGGAACGGTCGACGGACCCGGCATCCGATTTGTGGTGTTTGTTCAGGGCTGTCCCATGCGCTGCGCGTATTGCCACAATCCCGATACCTGGTCGGTTAACGGCGGCACCATGGTGACCGTCGAGCGCCTGATGGATGAGTTCCAGAGCAACCATGAGTTTTACAGCAGCGGTGGCATTACGGTGTCCGGCGGCGAACCGCTCCTGCAGCCCGCTTTTTTGGCCGACCTGTTCCGCGCTATGCATAACAACCCCGACGGCCGTGTGCATACCTGCCTGGATAGCTGTGGCTACGCCTTCGACCCCGCGCATCCCGAGAAGTTCGATGCCGTGCTCAACGAGACCGATATGGTGTTGCTCGACATTAAACACGCCGATCCCGTCGAGCATAAAAAGCTGACCGGTTGCGATCCCGAGCGCATTCTGGCGTTTGGTGATGAGCTGGCGCGTCGCAGGATCAAGGTTGTTATCCGCCACGTGGTGGTGCCGGGCATTACCGATACGGTAGAGGAGTGCGAGAAGCTCGGTCGCCTGATCGCTCCGTGGCATAACGTGGTTGGTCTGGAGATGCTGCCGTATCACACGATGGGCGTCGCTAAGTACGAGCAACTGGGGATTCCCTACAAGCTCGAGGGCGTACCCCAGATGGATACCGCGCGCATGCCCGAGCTGCGCAACGCCGTCATGACGGGCATGAAAAAGCGCCGCGCGGAACTCAAAAACGCTATCGGCTAGCGAGCCATTTTCAGGCACTCATTGGGGACAGACTTAAATGAGTGCCCCTGGGCACCAAGTTGATTGCCAAAGAGTCCCGTCAAGTTGCGGTGGAATCGTTCTTGTTTTTCGGCTTATGCCGCCCAAACAGGAACTATTCCACCACAACTGCGTTTTGGGCGGAGATGCGCAACAGAATCGTGCCATTTGGATAAATACGCTTGTGGTTTCTTTAAAGACACCTTAAACGCTTCTGAATATCTTTGGAAAGAAATGCCTGCTCGGTATTATGCTGCTCGTATATGAACGGGAGCAGCCAGGAGACCACGTGCGAAACAACGCATCGCGGGACGAGTATGTGTCGCAGCATAGCAGCAGATATGAGACGAAGGGCACGTCTTCGCGTGGCCTTGCCGACGCTCGCATTCGCATGACGAAGATTACCGCCATTGGGATGCTAACGTTGGCGGTTATTATCCTCGGAATTACCGCTAAAACCTACGCGTCGGAGCGAATGGCACCCTCAGATGCGTCAACGGTACAGACGCAAAACAAAAAGGTCTCTAAATCTAAAGCCACCGCAAGTCAAACCCTGTCGACAGCGAGCCTCAAGACGAGGCTTTCGAAGGCGGACTTTAACGATATTCCCTCAGGCGATACCGTGCAGACCTTCTCACTGGTTGATGACCAGATCCCCGTCCTGGAGGATGAGAGCCTCGCCGCGCTCCAAGATACCCTTAATCAGGCCCAGGAATTGGGCGACGTGGGCGTGGTGTTTTACGGTCTGTCGAGTGGCAAGGGCGTGACGTATAACGCGGACGCCGAGGTGTACGGTGCGAGCAGCTACAAGGCGCTCTATGTACTCTACGTCTGCGAGTTACTGGTCGAGACAGGGCAAGTATCGCTCGATGATACTCTGGGCACCTATGGCGGCTACAGTATGGGCTGGCTGACGGTTCGCGATCTGATCGAGACCTCGGTCGTCAACTCGGATAACGACTCGTTTGTCGCGTTGCGTGCAACGTTTGATCAAGATGGCTACGAGGATTGGATTGCCGCACTCGGCGTCGAAGACGAGGTCGCGCTCGATTCGATGAGCGATTTCCCAACCTACTGCCCGCGCACCTCGGCCAAGTTGTGGCGCGAGATGAGCGAGTATTTGATCCGTGAGAGCGAGACGTCGCAATGGATGTCGGGCCTTCTGGCCTCTACGACCCGGTCCTATATCCGTGACGGCATTGCGGACGACCATGCCATGGTGCGTAACAAAGCCGGCTGGATCAGCGAGGCAGGTTGCAATGCGACGTGCGATGCTGGCCTCATCGATGTCGATGGCGACACCTACATTATGAGCATCATGACGTCGATGCCGTGGAGTGACCGTTCGAGTGAGGCCGTGGCCGCCATCGCCAAGGCGCTCTACGATACCCGCGCTGCGCTGGCCTAACAGCTTCGTATTGCGCGGTTGAGTCAAAATGCTGGTACCATACCGTGGATAAACAGTTTTCACAGGTTTGGGGGATGGTATGCCTACCATCGCAATTATCGGTGCACTCGAAAAAGAGGTTGCGCAGATTAAAGAAGAACTGAACGGCGCCCATGTGTCGCAAGAGGCAGGCTTGAGCGTTGTAAGCGGCGAGCTCAACGGTCTGTCAGTGGTCGCCACGACCGCTGGCATGGGAACCGTAAACGCCGCTGGTGCAACACAGCATCTCATCAGCAAATATGCTCCGCAGGCCGTTGTGTTTTCGGGCATTGCGGGTGGCTTAAACTCCAAACTCCATATCAATGACGTGGTTATTGGCAAGTGCCTGCGCTATCTGGATACCGACACGGCGCTCATCGCCGAGTCGGCGCCGGAGCTTGAGGAGTTTGCCTCGACACCGGCTCTGGTTGACATCGCCACCACCGTGCTTGCCGAACATGGGTTTATCGATGCTTACGCTTCCGATTCCGCTGCGGAGAAGGACCCTAAACAGTTCCTGGTTGGCACTATCGCTACAGGAGACCGCTTTGTAACGGGCGACGCCATGCGCACCGCCGCCATCGAGGCGACGCATGCCGATTGCGTTGAGATGGAAGGTGCTGCGATTGCCCATATTGCAGCCAAGAACGGTGTCGATTGTCTGGTGCTGCGTGCTATCAGCGATAATTGTGACGAGGCATATGACGCGTTTTGCGAGCGAGAGTTCGATTTGGACGAGTACGCCCGCACCGCGAGCGGCATCACACTCGATATCGTCCGCCGCATCGCCGCTGCGTGATCGTGCATCCCTATTGTAAGAACCTACGACCAAGGAGTATCCATGGCCGATTCCATTAACTACCAGCTTGCCAAGTTCGTCGCCAGCTATGGCAAGGTTTCGCAGATTCCCGAGTCCACCTGCCCCGAGGTGAGCTTCGTCGGCCGCTCCAACGTGGGCAAGTCGTCGATCATGAACAAGCTTTTTGGCCGCAAGAACCTCGTCAAGGTTTCGAGCACGCCGGGAAAGACGAGCAACATCAACTTCTTTGAGGCTGACGACGTGCACTTCGTCGACCTGCCGGGCTACGGTTTCGCCCGTCGTTCCAAGGCCGAGCGCGACCGCTGGGCCGAGCTTATCGGCGACTTCTTCGACTCGGAGCGCAGCTTTAACCTGGTCGTGTCGCTGGTGGATATTCGTCACGACCCGAGCAAGCTCGACCATGACATGATCGACTACCTGCAGGGCAACGAGTTCAACTTTATCGTCTGCCTCACCAAGGCCGACAAGCTCAGCCGCACCCAGCAGGCCCGCCAGGCAGCAGCCATCAAAAAGCAGCTCAACGTCCCGGCCGAAAACGTAATCATCACAAGCTCCCAAACCGGCACCGGCATCGACGAACTCAAAAAGCGCATCGCCGAGGCTTGCCTCTAATCAGGCCTAACCTTTCAAAAGCCCCTATCTGTATCACCCCAGTGATAGTTATTGGTAAACTATCACTGGGGTGATATTTTTGTTTGGAGGTCGATATGGAGCTTTGGCACGGGTCGGAGGTTGTTGTCGAGCATCCGTCGTTGGATAAATGCAGACAATTCAATGACTATGGGTGTGGGTTTTATTGCACGCCACATGAGGAAATGGCAATGGAGTGGGCATGTCGGACCGAGTCCGATGGTATCGCGAATCGATATGAGCTCGATATGGATGGTCTCGCGGTCTTGGACTTGGAGTCCGGGGAGTTTTCAATTCTCAATTGGCTTGCGATTTTGGCTAACAATAGGGAGTTCAATGTTTCGACACCGCTGGCGCGCGAAGGACTTCGCTATCTGCTGGATAACTGCCTGATTGATATTTCTCCCTATGACGTTATTCGAGGCTATCGAGCCGACGATTCCTACTTTTCGTTTGCAAGACAGTTCGTTAACGGCATGATCTCGCTTAGGCAACTGCAACTCATTATGCGTTTGGGCGATTTGGGCATCCAATACGCTCTTATGAGTGAGCGTGCGTTTTCAGCAATCAGATTCCGCGAATGGAGGCAGGCGTTGGGATCTGAGTATTATCCCAAGCGCTTTAAGCGAGAGCAGAACGCGCGGTGCAAGTACCTGGAAACTGTGAATGGATTCGACTCTGAGGGTGTCTACATTAGGGATTTAATGACAGGGAGGGTTGATTTAGATGATCCAAGAGTTGACGAATTATGGACCGAGTAGAACATATCCCGTCTATTACCTTGAGGATGCAATGAGCAACCTCGGCGACTGCTTCGACTATGCCGTGAACGACTATGGAGCGGAAGGGTCCGAGGTCGCTGAACTCTTTTGCCTGAGCGGCGTAGCCCGTGAGTTTGAGCGTGGCAACGCATGGGTCGTATCGGGAAAATCGGGCGTTGAGCTATTCGCGCTTATCGCCGAAAGGTCGGGCTATCAGAGCGGGTCTATACCGGATCGCACCTATCGTTTTGAGAAGACGCCAGAGTATTGGACAGGCTGGATACTGGCATATCTGCAGTGGCGTTTAGGGGAGTCTTTCGAAGACCTGCTGCATGTCGTTCCGTTTGACGCACTGCGCAGTCTGTACTATCCCTGGCACGAAGCCTCGGAGGAACGCGTGGCTCGCCTCGTCTGCGATATGGCGAAAAAAGCGTCCAGGCAAACCAAACTTGCGTTAGCAAGAAAGAAGCTTAAGAAAACCCAACAAGACCTAGCATACGAATCGGGTGTGTCACTCCGCTCAATCCAAATGTACGAGCAGCGCCAGAGAAACATCAATGAAGCTTCGGTAACAAGCGTAAGAGCCATAGCAAAAGCCCTTCACTGCAACATCGAAGATCTCCTAGAGCCAGTCTTCGAATACAAAGAAACCAGCGCAGCCTAAAAGAGATGCAAGCCGCTGATTGCTCAAGATGCACTTCGAGCAATCAGAACAGCGAAGCCGGCTGTCTCGTTGGAGCGTGCAGGCCTTGTTGATATTTAAATCCGCTTTCATATTGAAATGCCCCGCCAAGCTAAAGTGCTCGGCGGGGCAATTTTGATTGACGATGCTGCCAGGGGTTGAGTTTTAATATGTCGCGAGTAAGAGGCGTCTGAATTTAGTAATCAAAGAAAATTATTCAATTCGAGCGCTTAGCCAGTACTCTCCATTCGAAGCTACGATTGCGTACGTAATTCCATTTTTGACAGTTGGCGTATCTACGCAGGCAGCACCAACTTCCTTGGCGTCTGAAAACGAAAGTGTTGGATCGATTGCTTGTATAGTTGCCAATGCTGTCGCCGCGGCATAGTCGGAGTTTTCGAAGTACATGACTATGTTTTTGAAGCAGTTTTCGGATCCAAGATAGCTGAGTAGCACCGGGTTACTCGAGTCCGAAAAGAAGCCTCCAATACCGGCAATCTTTGAACCGTTTTTGATCTGAAGTTCGAGTCCCATGCCGCTATCGTCTAGTTCGTAATCCGCATTCATGCTGCTGCAATTGGGGATATCGGAGAATTCCTCGTTAAGTCGATCAATAAAGCCTTCAGGTGAAATTGAAAACTTTCCGTCGCCAAGAAAAGATGTGATTTCCTTCTCGTTGCGGGTGTCAACGACCTCTCCGCATCTCTCGCATTCTCGTATTTCCTTCGAAGTGGCATCTACGTAGTCGACTTCTTTGGTCCACGAGCCCGGTTGGTGTCCGAGTGGCTCCCCTTTCGTTTCGCCGCAACGCTGGCAGGTCTTCGGTGTCGTACAAGTTGCTTCTTCCCATTCGTGCCCGAGAGGTTCTCCCTCGGTTTTGCCGCAACTTTTGCATACACGGGGGCTAGTGCAGGTTGCATTGGCCCATAGCTTGTGGCTACAAAACAATTGAGGAAACAGCATGGGCAAACTGAAGATGATGACAACTGCCACGGCAGCTGCGATTGCCGCTCGTTTTTTATTGCCTAATTTATGAATGGCCCGCGTTAGAAGTGAGTCGTTTTCTTCATTTTTGCGCGCGCCGTCATCTTCGTTTGATGGCGGAATTTCAGAGGAGGGGGTGTCGCTAGCACCATCAGAAAACTGCTCGGCTTTGAAATCTGGCTTCCGCTCGTCGGACTCGCTGAGTGCCTTTTCCTCGTCGGGCTCCTTCATCTCGTCATTCATGTTTATCGAGGCTCCTTCCTAGCTATGAATCTGCGATGGGCATTTTTGATAAGCGGAATGGCTGGTGACATAAATATATCCCAGTTTGGGATATATCAAAATGGAATATAGCGTAAACGGCATGAACGTTGATGCTAACAGGACATGCGGAAAATGCCTTTCCCAGATTCGTCGGGAGCAAGGTATCACTCAGGTTGAACTCGCAAAGAAACTGGGGGTACCTCAATCGTTCATCTCAAAGGTCGAGACCGGGGAACGCAGCCTTAGGGTTTATGAGCAGTTTGTCTATGCGGACGCACTCGGAATTACTGTTGAGACGCTAGTACGTAAACTTGGGGCTGTTTTGAGTAGCGAAGATAATTAGATGACGTCACGTATCGATCATCAATTAGAAATTAAAACAGAGCTATAGGGCGAATGAGATGCTGGGAAGTGCGCCTTTATCAAATAGAAGCCAAAAAATCAGCCCGGCGACTTTCCAGAGCGTAGGTTCCTGTAGCCGCCGCCAGCGAAGTTAACGTAGGGGAGGCCAGGGGCTTTGCCCCCAAATCTTTCCGCAGGACGGCAGGGCCCCCGCCGCACGAAGTGCGCAGCGGGGGTCCTGCCATGTCCGAGGACGATTTGGGGGCAAAGCCCCTGGCCTCCCCGGCGGGTATACGGGACGGCGACTACAGGTATTCGATCTGGGCGCCCTCGGTGTCGCACGTCAGAATATGCGTGTCACACTTGGGGAACTGTTCACGCAGTTTGACCTGCAGGAACTTTGCCACGATGGTGTCGTCGGTCACAGCCATGAGGGTCGAGCCGGAGCCGCTGATCCAGATGGTCTTGGCGCCTCCGTTAAGGCAGGTGTCGCGCACAGCGTTGTAGTCGGGAATCAGGCGGCGGCGATAGGGCTCTTGGATGCGGTCGTCATTGGCGGCGGCAATCAGGTCCAGGTCGCCGGTCTCCAGGCCGCGTGTCATGCCAGCAATGCGGCCCATCTGCCACACAGCGGTGGAGAGCGGAATCTCCTGCGGCACGACCTTGCGCGCCTCGCTCGTGTGCACCTCGTAGGGCGGGATCACGGTAATAAAACGCAGTTTATCGCTCACCTCGTAGCGCAGGCACTGGGGAAGCGAATCAGTCGGCGTAAAGGAGCAGACGGCGCCGCCCAGGATGGCGGGGGCGACGTTATCGGGATGGCCCTCGACCTCGGTGGCAATGCGGACGAGCTCGGCACGGTCGACGGTGTGGCCTGTCAGTGCGGCGGCGGCCATAATGCCGGCGACGACGCAGGTGGAGCTGGAGCCCAGGCCGCGGGCAACGGGAACGTCAGTCTGAATGTCGATGGCGACGGGGAAGGCCGGCTCGCCCCATGCGGCCAGTGCGTCCACAAAGCTCACGTAGACTAGGTTGTTCTCGTTTTGGAACTCCTCGGGGCAGCCCGTGATGGTGAGCTTGTCGGCGCGCTCGAAGGTGAAGTGCGAGTAGAGGCTGACAGCCATGCCGAGGGTGTCATAGCCGATGCCTAGGTTGGCGCTGGTTGCTGGGACGGTGATTTTGATCATGTGGGTCCTCCTGGGCGGGTCTGGCCGTTTAGTTCGCTGCTCGGGCAGTCCTGGCTCGCTCGGAAAGCACATTAAGTGCTTTCCGGCTCGTGCGGAACTCGCGACGAACTAAACGGCCAGACCCGCTCGCATGCTCGTCATCATCCCGAAAGCTAAATAAAAAGAAGGTGCGCCGGCTTTCGCCGGCGCCTTATAAGGGGTTTTAGTTGGTAGCCATCTTTTTTGCTGCAGACTCGACGTAGCTTGCCATCTCATCGACGTCGCAGACGTCTTCGAAGCGGACGGGCTTGGACTCGAGCTCGGCGAGCTGGGTCGGGGCGACCGTGTTGGTGGCCTGCTCGAGTACACGCATAGCCTCAAAATCATCCTCGGGAACGTCGAGGCCCAGGGCGTCGCAGCAGGCGCGCGGGAACTTGTAGGGGCTGGCGGTCGAAAGCAGCACGCGGGCCTTGGCGCCCTCGGCGGGAGCGACCTGCTCAAAGACGTGATAGCCGCAAGCGGTGTGCGGGTCGATCACGTAGCCGTTGGCGTCCCAGCAGCTCTTGATGGCGGCGCGGACCTCGTCCTCGCTGGCCCAGCCGCAGCCAAAGACGCTCTGAATCGTGGCCAGCAGCTCGGCGGGCACCTCGTAGCGACCCGTCTGCGCCAGCTGCTCCATAAGGCCGGCAACGAGCTCGCAGTCGCCGTCGGACAGGAAGTAGAGCATGCGCTCCAGGTTGGAGCTGATGAGGATGTCCATCGACGGCGAGATGGTCGTGAAGAACGGACGGTTACGGTCGTAGACGCCGGTGGTCAGGAAGTCGGCAAGCACGTTGTTCTTGTCGCTCGCCACGACGAGCTTGGCGACGGGCAGACCCATGCGCTTGGCGTAGTAGCCTGCCAGGATATCGCCAAAGTTGCCGGTCGGTACGCAGAACTCCACGGTGTCGCCGGCCTCGATGGCGCCGGCGCGCAGCAGCTGCGCATAGGCGGCAAAGTAGTAGACGACCTGCGGTACCAGACGGCCGACATTGATGGAGTTGGCGCTCGAAAGCACCGTGCCTGCGGCCTCCAGGCGCTCGGCAAGCTCCTTATCGGCAAAGATGCGCTTGACGGCGCTCTGGGCGTCGTCAAAGTTGCCGCGGATGCCGCAGACGGCGACGTTGTTGCCCTCCTGCGTGGACATCTGCAGGTTCTGGACGCGGCTGACCTTGCCCTCGGGATAAAAGACGGTGATACCCGTGCCCGGAGCATCGGCAAAACCGGCGAGTGCGGCCTTGCCCGTGTCGCCCGACGTGGCGGTGACGATCATGATGCGCTCAGCGCCGTCGTCTTTGGCGGAGGTGCGGGCCATTAGGCGGGGGAGCATCTGCAGGGCAACGTCCTTAAAGGCGCTCGTGGGGCCGCCAAAGAGCTCCATCACATAGGTCTGAGGGGCGTCGGCACCCGGTGCAGCGTCAAGTTTGACGAGCGGTGTGACCTCTTCGCTCGCGAACGTGCCGCGGTATGCCTCGTCGACACACGCCGAAATTTCTTCGGCCGTGTAATCATTCAGTAACATTCCCAACACATCTTGAGCGATTTCAAAGTACGATTTATCTACAAGCGAGCTGATATCGACCTGCTGGGTGCCGAGCTCGTCCGAGACAAACAAACCCCCGTCGGGAGCGATGCCGGTACGGATTGCCACCTTGCTTGAGCACGATAAAGTGCGTCCTCGTGTACTATGATAAGTTCCCATATAACACTGCTCCTCGGATGCCTTGGTCCCAATCGGTGAAACCATGGTATCAGAGCGCGCAAAATAGGTTCGCAGAGGCTTTTTAGAAAGGTAACCTCAAGCCCATGATTAAGATTGCCAAGTTTGGCGGCTCGTCGGTCGCCGACGCCGAACACTTCAAGAAGATCAAGGCCATTGTCGACGCCGACCCGGCCCGCCGATTTGTGGTGGTTTCTGCCTGCGGCCGCCGCTTTAAGGGTGACACCAAGGTGACCGACCTTCTCTACTTGGTCAACGCGCACGTCAAGTATCACGTGTCGTGCGAGGAGCTGCTCGAGGACATCGGCCAGCGCTACTTTGATATTGCTGACGAGCTGGAGCTCGCCTATCCCATCCGCGAGGAGTTCGCGGCCTTTGCCGAGCGTGCCCGTTCCGGTGGTTACTCCACCGAGGAACTCGTGAGCCGCGGCGAGTACTTTACCGCTCGCCTGATGGCCGAGTACCTGGGCCTGCCGTTCTTGGATGCCGCGACGGTCGTGGCGTTCCATCATGACGGTACACTCAGCATGAACCGCACCTCCGAGCTGGTGCAGGAGTATGGCCAGCAGGGCGGCTTTGTCATGCCCGGCTTCTACGGCGCGACCCGAGAGGGCCAGATCAAGCTGCTCGACCGTGGCGGCGGAGACATCTCCGGCGCCATCCTGGCCAAGTGTCTGGGTGCCGACCTGTACGAGAACTGGACCGACGTTTCGGGCTTCTACTCCGCCGACCCGCGCATTGTGCCCGAGGCTCAGCCCATTGCGCGCGTTACCTACGAGGAGCTGCGCGAGCTTTCGTACATGGGCGCGAGCGTCCTGCACGAGGAGGCAGTGTTCCCTGTGCGTGAGGCGGGTATTCCGCTGGTTATCAAGAACACCAACGCGCCGCAGGACCCCGGCACCATCATTAGCGAGACCGCCGATGAGGGCGCGGCTGAGCCCATCATCACCGGTGTTACCGGCAAACGCGGCTTTGTCGCCATCAACGTTGCCCGCGACCGTACCAAGCCGCGCGTCGGCTTTATGCGCCGCGCGCTTTCGGTGTTCGAGCGCTATGACGTCTCCGTCGAGCACATGCCCACCGGCGTCGACCGCTTTGGCGCCGTGGTGCAGGAGCAGGACGTCCACGACTCGCTGTACTCGCTCGTGGGCGACATCCAAAAGGAAGTTGAGCCGCTCGAGATCGAGGTCGTCGAGGGCCTGGCGCTCATCGCTACCGTCGGCCGCAACCTGCGCGGTCGTGCCGGCATTTCCGGCCACCTGTTTGGCATGCTCGGCCAGGCCGGTGTGAGCGTTCGCATGATTTCGCAGAGCTGCGACGAGATCAACATCATTATCGGCGTGGAGGAGAAGGACTTCGATCTGGCGATCCAGACCATCTACCGTGCTTTCTCTGACGAGAACGGCATCGTGAAGGTTTCCGATCTGGAGCCTTCCGAGCCGCCCGAGCCCGCCTTGGCCGCACTGCACAAGTAGCGACCATCCCGGTAGATTGTGAGACATGTCCCAGCAATCTACCGTGGGCGTTTCGTTTCGGTTTCGTTTCGACGGGGCGGGTTTTATGTCCGTCCCGTTCTTGTATAAACTGGGGCACAATTGAGTCTGCTTGACGTGCAGGCTATACCTACGACCTTTAAAGGGGGAAGCATGAAACAGTACACGGTTGCTATTTTGGGCGCGACGGGAGCCGTGGGCACCCAAATGCTCGAGTGCCTGAACGAGCAGGAGTTTCCGGTCGGTAAGCTCAAACTGCTGGCGAGTGCACGCTCTGCGGGCAAGACCGTCGAGTTCCGCGGCGAGCAGGTTGTGATTGAGGAGGCTTGCCCCGAGGCCTTTGAGGGTTGCGACATCGTGCTCGGTGCTGCCGGTGACGATATCGCCAAGGAACTGCTGCCCGAGGCTGTCAAGCGCGGTGCCGTCGTGGTCGACAACAGCCATGCCTTCCGCCTGGACCCCGAGGTGCCGCTGGTTGTTCCCGAGATTAACGCCGACGACATCAAGTGGCATCACGGCCTTATCGCCAACCCCAACTGCGCCACGATTATCGGTCTGGTTCCCACCTGGCCGCTGCATCAGCTTGCCGGCGTGAAACGCATGATCGTCTCGACGTATCAGGCGGCTTCGGGTGCCGGCGCTCCCGGCATGGCAGAGCTCGAGGTTCAGCTGGCCGCCCTGGGCCGTGGCGAGGAGATTCCTGAACCGCGTGCCTTTGCCGCCCAGCTGGCAAGCAACCTGATTCCGCAGATCGGCGGCGTTAAGGAGGAGGGCTTTACCTCCGAGGAAATGAAGCTGCAAAACGAGGGCCGTAAGATCATGCACCTGCCCGAGCTGCGCGTTAACTGCACCTGCGTGCGCGTGCCCGTGCTGCGTTCGCACTCCGAGAGCATTACGCTCGAGTTTGAGCGCGACATTACGGTTGATGAGGCCCGCGCTGCGCTGGCAACCGCTCCCGGCGTCAAGCTGGTCGACGACATGGCTGCCGAGGATGCGCACGATCGCTTCCCCATGCCGATGGACACCTCCGACCAGGACCTGATTTGGGTCGGTCGCGTGCGTCGCGACATCTCCAACCCCGAGGCTGCGCGCGGCATCACCTTCTGGTGCTGCGGCGACCAAATCCGTAAGGGCGCGGCAACCAACGCCGTCCAGATCGCTAAGCTGCTCTGCGAGTAGACTGACCTGTCCGGCGGGGGCCGGGCTTAGCTTTCAGAACGTCCTCGACCATGTGTGGCGCCTTGTCCTGCTCCTTCGGAGCTGCGGACAAGGCGCCACACTGGTCTGCGGAGTGTTCTGAAAGCTAAGCCCGGCCCCCGCCTACGGTGACGATGTTGCGAGCGGTCTGCGATGGGGCCGTTGTTGCTTGGGGCCGCTGGGCTGATGTGGGGGCGCGTGGTTGTCTTGGGCCCTGGTCCCGGCGGCGGCCTCGGCGCGTTGCGCCTGCTGCCTTGGGTGACTTTGGAGCGCGGCCGGCAGCGGCGGCGCGTTGCGCCTGCTGCCTTGGGTGACTTTGGGGTAGGGGAGAATCGAGGTCTTATTATTTTCCGCGAAGTGAACGACCTTTTTTGAACCCTCGAGGCAGCGACACGCTTTGGCTGTTATTTCCTGCGGTTTCGCCATGCGAATCCTGCGATTTTGCATCCAAAAAGTGTGGATGCTTCGGGGTCCTGTTTTTGCTCGTTTACTTCTCGGAAAAGTATTGGGCCTCAACTGGCAACAGCTGCCGTTCTGGCGCCAGAGCTCTGTATCGTCCTAGCTTGATTAAAGAAAACGTCCTCCCTTGGACAATCGAGTCTGTCCGGACGTATCTGCGAGGTTGTCTGCACAATTCGCGGTATTATATTGCGGAGTTTTGAAAGGAGCCGCTGGTGGTCACGACGACGTTTGCTTCGCCTTTGGGCGAAATCTTGCTTGCCGCTGATGGCCGCGGTTTGACGGGGCTTTGGTTTGAGGGTCAGGAGCACTTTGGCTCTACGCTCCTCAAAGAGGATGCCGAGCATGTCGAAGGCGTCGATGCGGTTTCTGGTGCAGGCGGGATGCCTTCGGTGAATCCGGCGAATGGCGCAGCCTCGTCGGTGCTTGAGCGTTCTTGGGCTTGGCTGAATGCTTATTTTGCGGGACAGGAGCCTCGGTTTACGCCGCCGTTGCATATGATCGGCACGGCGTTTCAGCGTGAGGTCTGGTGCGAGCTGCTTTCTATCCCGCGTGGCGAGGTCGCTACGTATGGCGAGATCGCCCAGCGTATTGCGGCGCGGCATCGTGTGCCGGGAAACGAGGCTCCCGTTGTGTCTCCCCGTGCTGTGGGGGCAGCGGTTGCGCGTAATCCCATTTCGATTATCGTGCCGTGTCATCGTGTGGTCGCGGCCGACGGCTCGCTCAACGGATACGCTGGTGGGCTTGACCGCAAGGAATGGCTGCTTCGGCTTGAGGGCGCATACGAGGAATAACGCCAGGGCGCTTTGCGTGACAAAGGCGCCGCGAAGGGACGAGTCGCTGTCCTTTTGCGGCGCCTTTTGTTTGGCGATAAGAAGCCTCAATTACTCCTGCAGGTCGTAGACGGTTGTGTTGCCTATGGTCTGGGCCGTGTAGTTTTGAGCGACCCGTTCGGCGATCTCACTTGCTGCGCTCGAGCCGCCCATCTGCGTGCCGCGCATAACGCCACCCAAGCCACCGCTTGCGATGTAGTAGCGGATGAGGCCTTGGGCAGCGTAGGCCTTGAACTCATCGAGCGTGGGCGCGGGATCCGATTCGTTAAAGCCACCGATGGCCATGACGGGAAGTTCGCTTGCCAGTTGGTAACTTGCGGCGTTTTGCGTTCCCGTGGTCGCTGCTGCCTAGCGGTAACCACTGGCATTTTGCGTGAGCAGCTCGACCAAGCTGTCGTTGGCGGACGTGCCGCCGAGCAGGCCAGACCCGCCGTCAGGCGTAGCTGCGCTGCCGTCACCCGAGACGCTTTCGCTGGACGAATCGTCGGCCGCGGTTCCGCCGGTGTCGTCCGGCGCTCCGTTGCCGCCGGGGCCGCCACCGCCAGGGCCACCGCCCATGCTGCCGCCGGGTCCTGCTGTGACGATTGAGCCAGTGTGCCCGGTCGAAATCGTGCATGCGGTCCAGACAATCTGCCCAGCCAAGAGGGCAACGATACCGATCGCCGCAATGCCGCGGGCGCCGTGTTTCAGAGCCAAAGGTCATGTCGCGGGCAAGCGATCCTGCATCCAACAGCCGATGATGCAAAGTGCGAGTCCTGCTGCCACGCCAACCGCGCCGATGCAGACACCCAGCCAGGCAAAACTTCCGGAGCGTAGAATCAGCGCCATATCCAAGCGCTCGTCATGGCAACCAGAAGCCCCGCGAGGCCCGGCATCCAGGGGCGGTCGCACAGCTCAAGCAGGCTTGCTCCGCATATGGCGACCAGCACCGCGATGGCGGGCGAGAGCGCTACGGTGTAGTAGGCGTGGAAGATGCCGGCCATAAAGCTAAAGACGAGCCAGGTCACGACAAGCCAGGCGCCAAAGATGACAATCTGCGCGCGACGAATGCGCGCGACGGTGTTCAGAAGGACTTCGTGCTCGCATTTGCCCAGATAAAACCTGCCAAAATAAACCTGTCCCTTTTTGGCGGGCGCGGCGGCGATAAGGCCGAGAATGATGGCAGCGAAGGCGATGGGGGCGAGCCAGGTGATCTGGTCGCCAAAGTCGCTCGTCCATAGGCGGAACAGGCCGGTTTCGCCCCACATGCCGCCTTGGCTGCCGCTGCTGAGTGCCTCGTTCGCGTCGGGTGCGCCCGTGGGTGCCTGTCCGCTCGGGACGCTACCATCCGAGGCGCCATCGCCGCTGCTATTCGCAACGCCATCCGCGCTCGGTGCGCCGCTACCCTGCATGCCGCCCTGCGCGGCTTGCGTCGATCCACCGGTCGCAGCGCTCATGATGGCGCCGCCCGCAAGACCACCGGCAAGGCCGCAAACGCGGCGAGTGTCGCTAAGAGCAGCAGGTTGGTGGCGCGGCCGGGCTGCTTGCCGGCGCACTCCTTAGTGGAGACCGTCTGCTGCGGGGCGGGCTCGGCGACATATGCGCGGGCATCGGGGGCAGGCGCCGGCGAACTGATAGGTGCGGCGTGCTCTCCAGTAGACTCTCCCGCATAGGGCGGGTTCACGACCGTGGCGAGCACATCGCTCGCTGCGTGTTGGGATGCCGTATTGGGCTCGGAGTTCTCGCTGCCGATGACGCCGTCGGTATTGCGGTTGAACAAGCTGTCCATAGTGTTCTCCAATCGGATGGGTGCGGAGCCGCCCGCGTTGGCGGCTCCCGCATCAAAGGGGATGGCATGGTCTCGACATGCCGTCGCGAGGCGGTATGGCTGTCCTCGTGACGATGCTGTTCTACCGCGGCCTGCGTACCGGCAAGCGCTCGGCATATGCGCCCTAAGCTTGGTTAAGCCCTATCCAGCGTTTTTAAAACATGCAGGTTGAGCCGCTAAGGCTGCGCTAAGGCAGCTTTCGGTGCGCTATTATCGGCAGTATCGAAACTTGTATTTCCATGCGCCAAAGGAGCTGCTCGCGCGCATTCGCGCCATGACGCGTGCCGCCACGGCGATCGATGCCACGACGCTCAGTGTGGGCAACGTGCGCCTTGACACGGCGGCGTGCACGCTCGTTGGCCCCGAGGCGAGGAGCATCTGGCCAATCGCGAGTTTCAGCTTATGGAGCTCTTTATGCGCAACGCCGGTACGCGCATGCCTACCGAGCGCCTGATGCTCGAGGTCTGGGGCGAGGATGCGCCCGAGGGCGCCAACGTGGTGTGGGTCTACCTCTCGTATCTGCGCAAAAAGCTGACGGCGCTTGGTGCCGACGTAGCCATTCTCGCATCGCGCAACCAAGGCTATTCGCTCGAGGTTGTCGAGGAGGGCGAATAGGCGTGAGCGCGAGCGCGTGGTGGAAGCGCATGGCGGCAAAGCTCGGCATGGGTGCGGACTCGGGTAATCCGGGGTGCGCCGATGCCGCCAGCGCAATGGGCCGTCGCCTGCGCCGCAAGTTCATTCTGGTTGCCATGGGTGCCGTGACCGTCGTGCTTACGCTCATTATCGCCGGCATCAACGTCGTCAACTAATCGCATGTCTGCAAGATGGCCGATGCTCGCCTGGACTATATCTTGGCGGGCAAGGATGGCATTGATTGGGCGGATGAGCCTAAGACCGACCCCGGCCAGGATGTGGGCGCCAAGCGTGCTGCGCGTATTGCTGCAGGACTATAATCCAAGGGCTGGACCTTGGGCTTTTCTGGAAACTACCGCTATACAACTTCGGTTCAGGGTGACGAGACCACCTACGTGTTCGTCGACTGCTCGCGTGAGCTTGCAAGCTTCCATTCGTTTTTGAGCGCGAGTGTGACCACCAGCTGCATTGGCTGGCTAGCGGTACTGGCGATTGTGACGGTTGCCTCGGGCGCGGTGATTCGGCCGATGGTCGAGAGCTACAGCAAGCAGAAACGCTTCATTACCGACGCGAGCCACGAGATCAAGACGCCGCTGGCCGTGATCGATGCCGCCAATGAAGTGCAAGAGATTGAGAGTGGCGAGAGCGAGTGGACGCAGAGCATTCACGAGCAGGTCGCGCGGTTGACGGCGCTCGCGGAACGTCTGGTGTTTTTGGCACGCATGGACGAAGGCTCAGCTGGCTTTACCATGGCGGCGATCGATCTTTCGGAGGCCGTGGACAAGGTAGCGGCACCGTTTGAATCGGTGGCGGTTTCGCGCGGTGCGGGCAAAGGCTCAGCCGAGCTTGTCGTATCGAATGCCGTCGATGAGCTGCCCGAGGGCGACTTGGACCGGCTGTTCGATCGCTTCTATCGTGCGGATGTCTCGCGCAGTTCCAAGACGGGCGGCTCGGGCGTTCCGGAAACGGCGTCCCAGTTTGGATCCTCGGAACGGGACACGCTTTCCGAATGGAGGCTCAGACGGAAACCACGTCCCGGAATATTGCCTCAGAATGGGATGCCGTTTCCGGTTGAGATCATCTGCCGGGCGGCTTCCTACGCCCGTTCCTGCAGGGCGTAGGAAGCCGCTGAATGTCCTTGAGGTTGCCGACCGACTGGCCTGAGCCTGATGTACAGCACGGCGCTCCACGCTATCCAGCGCGCTTGACGGGATGACGGATCACCGTTTTGAGCTTCTCCGGCGCGCATTTGCGTGGGTCGGAGAGGTAAATCTCGTGATGAAGACGAGTATCGGAGAAGTCGAGGGCGTAACCCTGTTCTGCCGCATATTCATGCATGGCGTCTACGGTCGCCGGTTCGTTGTCGTAGGGCCCGGTGTGCATGCATTGGACGCAGAGACCCTCGTCAACTTTAAGCAGCTCGACGGCAGAAAAGTCCAGTTTCTTTTTGGTCGTGGCTTCAGTGACGGCCCAGTCAAAGTCATCTCGGGTGACGAAATCGGGCAGGCGGATGCACGAGATAAAGTTGAAATCGTCCTTGCGTACATAATCGATGTCGCCGCTCGGGGAGTCTTGCCACCAGAAACCCTCGAGCGGCGGCACAACAAAGTCGAAATAGCCCTCGATGCTCCTCGAGCCCTTCTTCGACATCTTGATGGTAAAGGCGATACCGTAAAGTAATGGCAGGGTGCTTTGATACTCGCCGCCTTCGGGATTTGGGTCACCCTTGCCGCGCACGGCGACGTAGCTCATGGGCGGGACGGTTACGATGCTCGGTTTGCCTACGGGCTTGTAGAGCTCCTTGCATTCCTTTTTGAAGTCGAACGCCATGATGGCTGCCTTTCTGCGCGGGACCCGTGTAACTGTCAGAATCATATCATAGAAACGAACACTCGTTCGTGTGATTTGGCTAACGGGTTGAACTGCATGCTTTGCGTTTGGCGGTCGGCCTGACTCTGTTGATGACTCCTCTGCCGCCCCGCCCGCACCTGCCGTTTCCCCATATAAAACCTGCTAAACTAAACCTGTCCCTTTTTGGTCGGTGGGAAATGGGTAATACTAAAGAGTCATCCGACCAGATGGGAACCTATCGATGGCCTATATCGAATTCAAAGACGTTATCAAAGCCTATGGCGAGGGCGATGCCTGCATTCACGCGCTCGACGGCGCGAGCTTTACCGTCGAGCGCGGCGAGCTCGCTATTATCCTGGGTGCTTCGGGTGCCGGTAAAACCACGGCGCTCAACATCCTGGGCGGCATGGACACGGCGACTTCCGGCACTGTGACGGTGGACGGGCGCGATGTGAGCGCCGCCAACGAGGCTCAGCTCGTCGAATACCGTCGCGCTGACGTCGGCTTTGTCTTTCAGTTCTACAATCTGGTCCCTAACCTGACGGCGCTCGAAAACGTCGAGCTCGCGGCGCAGATCTGCCCCGATTCGCTCGATGCCGAGCAAACGCTTCGCCAGGTTGGCCTGGGTGAGCGCCTCGCCAACTTTCCCGCGCAGCTTTCGGGCGGCGAGCAGCAGCGTGTGTCCATCGCCCGCGCGCTGGCCAAGAACCCCAAACTGCTCCTGTGCGACGAGCCCACGGGCGCACTCGACTACAAAACCGGCAAGCAGATCTTGCAGCTGCTGCAGGATACCTGCCGCAGGCAGGGCATCACGGTCATTATCATCACCCATAACTCCGCACTCGCGCCTATGGCCGACCGCCTGATTCGCTTTAAGAGCGGTCGCGTGGAGAGCGAGACGGTCCAGCAAAAACCCGTGCCTATCGAGACGATCGAGTGGTAACGCCCATGGACCAGGACCGCCAAAACAGCCAAAACCGCGATGTGGAGCACGTGGAGCGCGACCGGGAGTTTACGACCTACCGCACTGCCCAAAGCTCAAACGACATGGTGCCGACGGTGTTTCGCCGCGGTGTCTACCGTACAATTCGCGGCAGCCTTAAGCGCTTCCTGTCTATCGTCGTGATCACGGCGCTTGGCGTGAGCGTGATGTGCGGCCTCAAGGCGGGCTGCGAGGATCTATGCGATTCGGTCGACGCCTATTTTGACCAGCAGAATGTCTACGACATTAACGTTCAGTCGACCTACGGGCTCACAGGCGATGACCTCGCCACCATTCAGGAGGTCGATGGCGTCGAGACGGCCGAGGGCATCTATACCGAGACGGCCTATACGGCCGTCGGCACCACGCACGAGCGCGTCGTGGTGCAGAGCCTCTCTAAAGAGAATATCGATCAGCCGGTGCTGGTGGACGGCACGCTGCCCGAGGCATCGGATGAGGTGGCGGTGACTTCGAAGTTTCTAAAGGCTTCGGGCAAGAAGCTCGGCGATACGGTGAACTTTGCCGCCAACGATGCGAACTCGTCGAATCAGAGTGCCAAGGACCAGTTCGCCGCAGGCGATTACACCATCACGGCTGAGGTCCTCGACCCCACCGATGTGAGCTCCGGCTCGACGGTCAACGCCTTTCGTGCCGCTTCGGCCGCCGACTACAAGTTCTACGTGAGCGAGGATGCTGCGACGTCGTCGTCCTATTCCGCAATCCACGTGGTCGTCGAGGGAGCCAAGGACCTCAACTCCTATTCCGATGCCTATACGGCAAAGATTGACGAAGTCAAATCCGATATCGATAAGATTCGCGATGAGCGCGAGAAAGCGCGTGCCAAGGAGCTGACGGTCGACACGCCAGCGAGCTTGGACGCGGCTGAGCGTCAGGCGAATATGGTCTTTGGGATCGAGCAGGACAATATCAATCGCATGGCCGAGGGCAGCGAGGAGCGTGCGCAGGCACAAGCCGACCTGGACCAGCGCCGCGCCGTCGCCGACCAACAGTTCGCCGATGCCCGCGCCGAGCTTTCCGACCTAGGCGAATGCACCTGGTACATCCAGGATCGCGGTAACATCGCAAGCTATTCGAGCGTGGAGAGCGATAGTTCCTCGATCGAGGCCATCGCCACCGTATTCCCGTTCATCTTCTTTATCGTCGCCGTACTCATCAGCCTCACCACCGCCACGCGCATGGTCGAGGAGGAGCGCACGCTTATTGGCCTGTACAAGGCGCTCGGCTATTCGCGCGGGCGCATCCTGGCCAAATACGTTGACTACGCGCTGTGGGCCTGCCTGATCGGCGGCGTACTCGGCAATATCGTGGGCTTTGTGGGCCTGCCGCTGTTCCTGTTTACGGTGTTCGACGACATGTATACGCTGCCCCAGATGCAGCTTTCGTACGACATCATGTCGTCGCTCATATCGGTGGCGCTGTTTACCGTGGGCGTGGTGGGTGCCACGATCATCGCCTGCCGCCACGAGATGGCCGAGACGCCCGCCTCGCTCATGCGTCCCAAGGCCCCGCGTGCCGGCTCGCGCATTCTGCTGGAGCGCATCGGCTTTATCTGGCACCGCATGGGCTTTTTAAATAAGGTGGCCGCGCGCAACCTGTTCCGCTACAAAAAGCGTGCCTTTATGACCATCTTCGGCATCGCGGGCTGCACGGCGCTCGTCATCTGCGGCATGGGCATTCGCGACACGTCGGTGGCGTTATCGCCCAAGCAATATGGGCATATCACGCGCTACGATCTGCTGGCAGTTGCCAATCCCGATGACTTTACGCAGACGTGCGCGGCGCTGGAGGAGCGCAGCGCGGCCAAGGATTCCAACGTGACCGTGACCTCGACGCTGCCGATCATGACCGACAACGTCACCTTTACGTTTGGCGGCAAGAGCGAGACGGTGCAGCTGGTTGTGGTGCCCGACGACCGCACGGCCGATCTGGATGATTACGTGTGCCTAGAGGACGAGTCCAAAGAGCCCCTCGCGTTGCGTGACGGGGATGTGTACCTCAGCAAAAGCTCGCAGCTGGTGCTGGGGATCAAGTCGGGTGATACGGCGCAAGTCCAGGATTCGTCGCTCAACGTCGCTCAGGTTAAGATCAGTGACATTTCGCTCAACTACCTGGGCAATACGCTCTACATGACGCAGAGCACCTATGAGCGCGCGTTTGGTCGCAGTGTTCGCCTCAACGGCATCTTTGCGCTGCTTAAGGGTTCGTCGGCTGACCAGATTGCGTTGAGCGAGAAGCTCAAGAGTGACGGTTGGCTCACCATCTCGAGCACGGCCGAACACTGGGAGAACTACGAGGCCAACTTTACGATTATCAATTCGGTCGTGGTGCTCGTGACCTTTATGGCGGCGTGCCTGTCGTTTGTCGTTGTGTTCACGCTGTCGAATACGAATATCTCGGAGCGTGAGCGCGAGCTGGCGACCATCAAGGTGTTGGGCTTCCGTCGCGGCGAGGTACACCATTACGTCAACAAGGAGACGCTGATTTTGACGGCGATTGGCGCCGCGCTGGGCGTTCCACTGGGCGGTGCGCTGGCCGAGAGCTTTACATACATCCTGCAGATGCCGTCGCTGTACTTTGACGTCGAGGTTGAGCCGTTGAGCTACGTGCTTGCCGTGGTGCTTTCCTTCGGCTTTACGATTATCGTCAATCTCGCCACCAACCGAACCCTCAATAAGATCGACATGGTCGGTGCCCTCAAAAGCGCCGAGTAACCTGCCAAAAAGGGACAGGTTTATTATGGCAGGTTTTAAGCGCCTCCTGAGAAAGCCCGGCGGCCTTGCGGCGATTGACGAGGCGCTGCGCCATAGCAAGATCCATGGCAGTTCCTTTCGTATGATGATCGAATCGAATGGCTCGAGTATGCCGAGAACAACCGGTAGCGACCACCATTTCTAGTTAGAAACTGCCCCAACCTTACCGCAACTATGAGTAGCAACCCCCAACGACCAGCCATTTTGTGACAAATGTCAGTGCAAGCAACAGCCAAGAGCCCCCATCATTCCAAAATCTCAGATCAGGCACCCGCAGCAAGAAGACGAATCGCTTCGGCCTCCCCAGTTACCGCAGGAGGCCCAGGGCTTACCTCCCAAATCTTTCCGCAGGACGGAAGGAC
>CABVDE010000030.1 GCA_902496945.1 uncultured Collinsella sp. | reverse complement strand
GGCACCGACCATGGGGTTGTTGCCCATGCCGATGAGACCCATCATGTCGACGTGCGCAGGCACGGAGGAAGAACCGGCGAACTGGGCGTCGGAGTGCATACGGCCCATGGTGTCGGTCATACCGTAAGAGGCAGGGCCGGCGCCCATGTTGTCCGGGTGCAGGGTACGGCCGGTGCCGCCACCAGAAGCGACGGAGAAGTACTTCTTGCCAGCCTCGATGCGCTCCTTCTTGTAGGTGCCAGCGACGGGGTGCTGGAAGCGCGTGGGGTTGGTGGAGTTACCGGTGATCGAGATGTCGACGTTCTCGTGCCACATGATGGCAACGCCCTCGCGGACGTCGTCGGAGCCGTAGCAGTTAACGGCAGCGCGGGGACCATCAGAGTAGGGGATGGTCTCGACGACCTTGAGCTCGCCCGTGTAGTAGTCGAACTGGGTCTTCACGTAAGTGAAGCCGTTGATACGGGCGATGATCTGAGCAGCGTCCTTGCCCAGACCGTTGAGGATAACGCGCAGCGGCTTCTTACGAGCCTTGTTGGCGTTCAGAGCCAGGCCGATAGCGCCCTCGGCGGCAGCGAAGGACTCGTGGCCGGCCAGGAAG
This sequence comes from uncultured Collinsella sp., assembly GCA_902496945.1. Classification (GTDB taxonomy): domain Bacteria; phylum Actinomycetota; class Coriobacteriia; order Coriobacteriales; family Coriobacteriaceae; genus Collinsella. The sequence goes on along the minus strand of CABVDE010000030.1, from coordinate 24,246 downwards.
GCGAAGCACTCGGTGTCGTCGGAGAGCAGCATAGCGCCCAGGTTGCCGTGGCCCAGACCGACCTTGCGGTCCTCGGCGACGGAGCCGGGAACGGTGAAGGCCTGGATGCCCTCGCCGATGATGGCGGCAGCCTCAGAAGCGGACTTGGCGCCACGCTTGACAGCGAGAGCGCAGCCGAGGGTGTAGGCCCACTCGGCGTTCTGGAAGGCGATGGACTGGGTGTTGTTGACGATCTCACGCGGGTTGAAGCCCTTGTCGGTGCAGATCTGCAGAGCTTCCTCGAGGGAGGCGATACCGTTGTCGGCGAGGCACTTGTTGATCTTGTCAGCGCGGCGCTCGTAACCTTCGAACGTAACAGTCATAGTTATTTCCCTCCCTTTCTACTCGTGAACCGGGAACACGCTGGCGACGGAGTGGGTCTCCTCGTCGGTGCGCGGGTCGATGTACTTGGCAGCGTTCTCCCACTGACCATAGTGGCCCATGGCGCCAGCGATGGCCTCCTCGGGGGTCTTGCCGGCCTTGACGGCGTCGGTGAACTTACCGAGGTTCAGGAACTCGAACGCGATGATCTCGTTCTTGTCGTTGAGAGCCATGCGGGTGACGTAGCCCTGAGCGAGCTCGAGGTAACGAGCGCCCTTGGCCTTGGTGCCGAACATGGTGCCGACCTGAGAGCGAAGGCCCTTGCCGAGGTCGTCGAGGGAGGCGCCCACGGGCAGGCCGCCCTCGGAGAACGCGGTCTGGCTGCGGCCGTAAACGATCTGCAGGAAGATCTCGCGCATAGCGACGTTGATGGCGTCGCAGACGAGGTCGGTGTTGAGGGCCTCGAGGATGGTCTTACCGGGAAGGATCTCGGAAGCCATGGCGGCAGAGTGGGTCATGCCCGAGCAGCCGATGGTCTCAACGAGGGCCTCCTCGATGATGCCGTCCTTGACGTTCAGCGTGAGCTTGCAGGCGCCCTGCTGAGGTGCGCACCAACCCACACCGTGCGTAAGACCGGAGATGTCGGAAATCTCCTTAGCCTGGACCCATTTGCCCTCCTCGGGGATGGGTGCGGGGCCGTGGTATGCACCCTTGGCAACGGGGCACATGTTCTCCACTTCCTGTGAGTACTGCATGCCTCTCCTCTCTATCGTGTTGGCGTCCCGTCTGGGGGTCGTGGCTGGCGATTGCCGGTCGACCCTTCGAAAGGGACATGACATGCAGCCCCTATAATACCGCGAAATGCACGGAATATTCGGCGAACGGCTCAGTTTTCGTATCGAGATGCGTGGAACTTTTAATTGAAACGATTTAACTTTGCGATTTGTGGTCGCGAACTTCCTTAGAGGGGGTCAGTTCTGGGCAAGCTTTTGGTCAGCTTTTGTATGCGTTGCGGGGGTTGAACTGTTGCAACGGTGCCGTTCGCCGCCTGTATACCGCCTTTGGCCGCGTGGCGCTGTTATTTTGCGTGAATGTTTTGATGGCACGCTTCAATCGTGCTGTATTGGATGGCAAGCAGATCCCGGCGAAGGGAGCGCCATGCAGCGCGTTTGGAGAACGGTTACCGGCTTTTACCATGTCTGTGCCCGCGGTACAGGTAAGCAACTGATCTTTGAGAACGATGAAGACCGGTGGGAGTTTCTGGAACTGATGCGCAACTGCTGCCGGGAGGCGGGGGTGACGATCGTGGCGTGGTGCCTTATGGGCAACCACGTGCATCTGGTGCTTGCTGATTACGAGGATACGATGAGCGCGGCGATGCATCGGCTGCTTTTGACGTACGCGCGGCGGTTCAACAAACGCACCGGGCGCTCCGGGCATTTGTTCCAGAATCGCTTTGATCGGCGCTCGCTTGACAGCGACCGGTATTTGATGGCCGTGATTCGTTACGTGCATGCTAATCCGCAGGAGGCGGGTCTTTGCCTTATTGAGCGTTACCCGTGGAGCAGCTTTGGTGAGTATTTGCGCGCGTATGACGGCGACGTAGCGAAGAGTTTTTCGGATCCGTCCACGGTGCTCGAGCTCTTTGGCCCCGCCGAGGGCTTTATGGCTTACTCGCTTGAGTCGCCCGATGGCTCCGACCCGGTAATCCATGATATGGAAGAGACGGAATGGGAACGGCGTGCGTTTGCCGACAAGATGGCCAGGAGGCTGGGCGTTCCGCTCAATGAGCTCAAGATCGTGGCTCCTTCGCGGCGAGACGAGATCGTTTTTGCCTTGCACGATGGCGGTTATACGGTGCGCGAGATTGAGCGGTATACGGGGATTAGCAAGAGCACCGTCTCACGTATCGTGCGCGCTTATGCACGGGTGACCGAGCAGGCCGAAGGTTCGGAATAGAAGCGAAAGAATATGGCCGAACCGCTCTTGTCAAGCGATTCGGCCAACAAAATTCTTAAGATTTGGGACAAATACTACTGATTATTTTGTCCCGTGAGCATGCCGTCGAGGGTGCGCCAGGCGAGCTCGGCACACTTGACGCGGGCGGGCATGTGTGAGATGTCCTGGAGCTGGGCGGCCTCGTCCAGATCTTCCAGGTCCTCCTCGGAGAGCTGTTCGCCGCGGATCATGGCGAGGAAGAGCTCTGCCAGGCGGCGCGCCTCCTCGATGGTCTCGCCGGTGATGAGGTCGGCCATGATATCGGCGCTGGCCTGGCTGATGGCGCAGCCGTGCCCGGTAAACGAGGCCTCCTCGATAACGTTGTTCTCGACGCGAAGCTGCAAGGTGAGCTCGTCTCCGCAGCTGGGGTTGATGCCGTCGTGCTCGTGCGTAGGGGCGTCCATCTCGTACTTATAGTCGGGGTGCGAGTTGTGCTCCATAAACGTGGTGGAGGTGTACAGATTACCCATTGAACGTGCTCCAAACGTGATGCAGGCCGGCGATGAACTTATCGATGTCGGCCTTGTCGTTGTAGAAGGCCACGCTGGCGCGGCAGCAGGCGAGGTTCTCGACGCCCAGCCAGGTGAGCAGCGGCTGTGCGCAGTGGTGGCCGGCGCGAATGCACACGCCGTCCATGTCCATGACGCTTGCGACGTCGTGCGGGTGGATGCCCTTGACGTTAAAGCTCACAACGCCGTGGTGGTTGTCCCAATAGATGGAGCCGATGATCTGGACAAAGTCGAGCTGCATGAGTTCGCCCATCAGATAGTGGACGAGTGCCTGCTCGCGGGCCTGGATGTTCTCGTAACCCACCGTGTTGACCAGGTAATCAAGGGCGGCGCCCGTGGCGAAGATGCCGGCGGCGTCCTGCGTGCCGGCCTCGAACTTCTCGGGGACAGGTGCCCAGACGGCGTCCTGCTCGGTGACCGAATCGATCATTTCGCCGCCGGTGAGCATGGGAGGCATGGCGTTGAGCAGGTCCATCTTGCCCCACAGTACGCCGATGCCCATGGGGCCCATGGCCTTGTGCGCGCTAAAGGCAAAGAAGTCGGCACCTAGGTCGGCCACGTCGACCGGCATGTGCGGTAGCGATTGCGCGCCGTCGACGACCAGATAGCCGCCGTACTTGTGCACGAGCTTGCCGAGATTCTTGACCGGGTTCTCGACGCCCAGCACATTGGAGACCTGACCCACTGCCAGAATCTTGGTCTTGGGACCCACCTTGGCAAGAACTTCCTCGGTGGTGAGCTGGCCGGTCTTGGTGGGGTAGAGGTAGACGAGCTTGGCGCCGGTCTCGCGGCAGACCTGCTGCCACGGAATCAGGTTGGAGTGGTGCTCCATGATGGTGATGACGACCTCGTCGCCGGGCTCCAGCACCGTGGGGGCAAAGCTCTTGGCGACCAGGTTGAGCGACTCGCTCGTGTTGCGAGTGAAGACGACCTCGTTGGCCTGGGTGGCGCCGATAACGTCGGCGATCTGCTGACGCACCTTCGCGATGGCCTCGGTGGCCCCGACGGACAGCGAGTACAGGCCGCGCAGGGGGTTGGCGTTCATGCGCTGATAGAAGTCGCGCTCGGCGTCGAGCACACAGGCAGGGCGCTGCGCGGTGGCGGCGCTATCGAGGAAGGCGATCTCGGGGTGCTGCTGGAACAGCGGGAACTGCGCCTTGTAGGGGTTGGTCTCGATGTCCACGGTGGGCCAGCCGCGCGAAGCCTCGTCGCTGGCATCGAGCTCCATGGGCTCGGGGGCGGTGCAGGTATCGCATTTAACGTGCTCGGTGTCGATCATGTGAGCTCCTCTTCAAAGTTATCGATCAGGTTGTTGCCCAGGCGTACGACGGCGGCGCGGGTGCGCTCGTCGGTGGCGGAAAGCGCGGCGTCCTCCAGCTTGGCGCGGATGAACAGGTCCTCGGCGGCGTTTTGGTTCAGGCCGCGGCAGGCGAGGTAGAACAGCTGCTCGTCGCGGACGTGGCCGATGGTGGCGCCGTGGTTGCCGGCGACGTCGTCCTCGTCGCAGAGGATGACGGGAACGGTCTTGTTGTCGACGCCCTTGTTGGCCAAGAGCACCGTCTCGCGCTCGGTGCCGACGGCACCCTTGCAGCCGTGCACGAGGTCGATGGTGCCGCGGTAGACCTTCTTGGACGTGCCGGTCAGCACGCCGTTGGCATCGATCTCGCACTCGGTCTTGCGGCCGCGGTGACGCAGCTCGTAGTTAAAGTCGCGCACCTGTTCGCGGGCACCCAGGTAATCGGTGTCAATCGTCACCTTGGCGGTATCGCCCAGCAGGTCGCCGGCAAGGCCGGTGGCGCTGGTGCCAGCACCCAGTACGGTGTGCTGCACGTTGACGCGCGCGCCCTCGTCCAGGAACAGGCCGGTGTCGTCGAGTGCGATCCAGCTGTCGTCGAGCGTCTGCGTGCAGGTCACGTTGACGGTGGCGTACTCGTGAGCACACATGCGCAGCACGGAGCCCACGACGCCTTCGCCGGCAACGGGGGAGTCCAGGGCGATCTGCAGGTCGAGCGTTGCCTGCGGGCGGGCGACGACATCGATGGCGGCGATGGCAGCGGCGGCATCGACGCCACTCACGCGCACGGTAACCGTGGCACGGCCGTAGGCGGGCACGTCGATGACGATACGCTTGGTGGCATGGTCGGCCAGATAGGTGTAGGCGGCCTCGCCCATGCCGGTCTCGAAGGCCTCGGCGGGGGAGAGCTCCTCCTCGAGCTTGATAGCGCCGGCCTGGTAGACGGAAGTGGCAGGCACGTCGAGCTCGGTCTCGGGCGTGATGCGGGCGCGGTCGGCGGCGTCGCCGGGGGCTGAGGCGCGGCGCTCGGGGAAGCGCTCGGCCATGGCCTCCATGGCGGCGTCGAAAGCGTCGGCCGCGCCATGGATCTGGTCGTCCAACCCCTCGACCTCAACGGCCTTGGCGGGAGCGGCGGCAAGTTCGTCCGAAAGCTCGAGCCTGGTCTGGTTCATCTTGAGCCAGCCCCATGTGGCGGCCGGCATCGCATTGACGCCCCCGATCTCCTGCAGCACGCCGTCTCGGGGCTCCGACCCTCCTCGCGTACCTTTAGTACGCGTCGTCGGGCTCGTCGCTCCCGATACGTCGCACTGCAGAAGCTCGGATGACGTAAATGCGTTCGGCGTGTTGGTGGTCTGTTTCATTATCCGATCGCTCCTTCCATCTCGAGCTTGATCAGGTTGTTCATCTCGACGGCGTACTCAAGCGGCAGCTCCTTGGAGACCGGGTTGGCAAAGCCGTTGACGATCATGGTGCGGGCCTCTTCCTCCGAGATGCCGCGGCTCATCAGGTAGAACACCTTGTCGTCGCCAATGCGGCCGATGGTGGCCTCGTGGCCGATGTCGACGTTCTTGGCGCGGATGTCCATGGCGGGGATGGTGTCGGAGCGGCTTTGGTCGTCGAGCATGAGCGACTGGCAGCTCACGGTTGCCTTGGAGCCCTCGGCCTTAGGCGTGGCCACGATAGAGCTGCGGAAGGTCTGGATGCCGCCGCTCTTGGAGATGCCCTTGGTCTCGACGGTCGCCGAGGTATCGGGCGCGTTGAGTACGACCTTGCAGCCGGTATCGAGGTTCTGGCCGGCGCCGGCAAAGGTGATGCCGGTAAAGCTCGAGCGGGCGCGGCGGCCGTTGAGCACGCTCATGGGGTAGAGGTAGCCCACGTGGCTGCCGAAGGAGCCGCTGATCCACTCGATGTCGCCGTCCTCGTCCACGCGCGCACGCTTGGTGTTGAGGTTGTACATGTTCTTGGACCAGTTCTCGATGGTCGAATAGCGCAGGTGTGCGCGCTTGCCCACAAAGAGCTCCACAGCGCCGGCGTGGAGGTTGGCCACGTTGTACTTGGGCGCGGAGCAACCCTCGATAAAGTGCAGGTCGGCGTCGTCCTCGACGATGATGAGCGTGTGCTCAAACTGGCCGGCGCCCTTGGCGTTGAGGCGGAAGTAGCTCTGCAGCGGAAAATCGAGCTTGGTGCCCTTGGGCACGTAGACAAACGAGCCACCCGACCACACGGCGCCGTGGAGGGCCGCAAACTTGTGGTCGGTGGGCGGAATGAGCGTCATGAACTTCTCGTGGATGAGCGGCTCCCACTGCGGATCGTGCAGGGCCTCCTCGATGCCGGAGTAGACGATGCCCATCTTGGATGCGGTGTCCTGCATGTTGTGGTAGACCAGCTCGGAGTCGTACTGCGCGCCGACGCCCGCCAGGTAGCTGCGCTCGGCCTCGGGGATGCCAAGGCGCTCAAAGGTGTTCTTGATGTCGTCGGGCACCGACTCCCAGTCGTGCTTTTGGTCGGTGTTGGGCTTGACGTAGGTGACGATGTTGTCCATGTCCAGGCCCTCGATGGAGGGACCCCACGTCGGGTCGGGAAAACGATTGAAGATCTCGAGGGACTTTAAGCGCAGGTCGAGCATCCACTGCGGCTCGTCCTTCTTGGCGCTGATCTCGCGCACGATGTCGGGCGTGATGCCGGCGTCGAGGCGCTCGAAACCCTCCTCGCCATAGGTGAAATCGTAGAGGCTGCGGTCGATGTCCGCGACCTCGGTGCGGTTCTTGGTCATTGCGTCGCCCCTTTACGCCTGCTGCTCGGCAGCGGCGGCCTCGGCCTGGGCGCGCTGCTCGGCGGCCTCGCGCTCGAAGGTCTCAAAGCCGTTCTTGTCGATCCAGGGGATGAGCGAGGCGTCGTCCTCGCGCACGATGTGGCCCTTGACCATAACGTGGACGCGGTCGACATCCAGGTGCTCCAAGATGCGCGTGTTATGCGTGATGATGAGCATGGAGCCATCGCAGCTCTTGCGGTAGGCGTCCATGCCGTGGCTGACGGTGGAAAGGGCGTCGACGTCCAGGCCCGAGTCGGTCTCGTCGAGGATGGCGAGTTTGGGCTGCAGCAGCAGGAGCTGGAGCATCTCGACCTTTTTCTTCTCGCCGCCCGAGAAGCCCACGCCCAGCTCACGGTTGAGATAGGCGGTATCCATGTTGAGCTCGGCCGCGAGCTCCTTGACGCGACGGCGGAACTCCTTGCCCTTCATCTCCAAGCCGGGGCGGCCGGCGATGCTGGCGCGCAAAAAGCTCGACAGCGGCACGCCCGGGATCTCGACCGGGGCCTGGAAGCTCAGGAACAGGCCGGCGCGCGAACGCTTGTCGGTGGTGAGCTCAGTGATATCCTGACCGTCAAAGACGATGCGGCCGTCGTTGACCGTGTAGACGGGGTCGCCCATGACTAGGTGACCGAGGGTAGACTTGCCGGCGCCGTTGGGGCCCATCAACACATGGGTCTCGCCGGCGGCGACATTGAGGTTGACGTTGTGGAGGATGGTCTTCTCGTCCACGGAGGCGGTCAGACCCTCGATGGAAAGCAGCGGATTTGCGCTCATGCTGTCCCTCTCTTTATATGGTGTACTCATAGGTGTACTAAACCCTAGGAATCTTCTCGGAATAAAGTTACTATGGGTTCGGCGTTAGTCAAGGGAAAACCCGACTAATCCACTCGACTTTTCAAATTGCGGGACAAATTCATCGGAAGTGCTTGTCTCCAACGTTATGGGAGGGTAGGTATGCTCATTTCTTCCAAGGGCCGCTATGCCCTCCGGCTGATGATCTATATCGCGGCGTTGGGCGATGCCGAGGGCAAGATCGCCCTGCGCGAGGTCGCCGACCGCGAGCATATCTCGCAAAAGTATTTGGAGCAGCTGGTTCGCCCGCTTATGAAGGCGGGCCTGCTTAAGAGCGTGCGCGGCAAGGGCGGCGGCTACATGATGGCCAAGGACCCGGCCGAGGTACGTGCCGGCGACATCCTGCGCGCCGTTGAGGGGAGCACGGCCCCGGTGGCGTGCGACGGCATCGACAACAGCTGCACCCGCAGTGACCTGTGCTCGACCGTCAAGTTCTGGCGCGGCTTGGACGACGTGATCGAAAAGTACGTTGACGGCGTGACGTTGGCCGACCTAGCCGCCGTCCCCGAGATCAACTTCGACATCAAGCTGTAGGGGCTGTAGATGGGGTCTCTCGACAAGGTGTACCGGCAAATCGCATCGTTTGCCCGAGAATGTGATATCGAGAAAGTAGTGCTCTTTGGGTCTCGAGCTCGAGGCGACAATCTACCCAAGAGTGATATAGATATTGCTGTTGCAGGCTGCGAGGATTTCCGGCATTTCTCATATTTGATCGAGGAACATCTCGATACGCTTTTAGATGTTGATATCGTCAATCTCGATGAGTCCCTATCACAGCAATTGCTTGACGAAATAACCAGGGATGGTGTGGTCCTGTATGAAAAAGTATGAGAACTTTGCCAGCGCCTTAGCGAATCTTGAGGATGCGCCTAATCAGGACCTCAACAATGATTTTGTTCAGAGCGGACTGATTAATAAGTTTAACCTTCAGTTTGAATTGAGCTGGAAGCTCCTCAAGCGTCTGCTCGAGTATGAGGGCGCTACGCTTGCCGCGTCGGGGTCGCCTCGTGCCATTTTGAAGGAAGCCTATCGGTTCTACGACTTCATAGATGAGGCTGCCTGGCTGGACATGCTCAGAGACCGCAATACAAATGTTCATATCTATGACAACAAGCTCGCTCAAGATTTAATTCAGCGCATCTTGAACGTTTATATTCCCGCCTTTTGTCAGCTGAGGGACGGGCTTTTGGCTCATTACGGCGATTTTCTTTTGGTGCCCGACGACCAATTCGTCTAATTCCTTGAGATTTCGCGGAGGGTTGTTGCCGTTTACCGAGGGGTTGTTGTGCAACAACGGGCGAGCTGCAATACTTACTTTTATCTTTGCAAACTGCACTTTAACTACACCAATGCAGGGAGGATATTATGCAGCCCAAACATTCCGCGATTGTTGCGGGCCTGACGTTGGCACTTTCGTTTGGCGCCGTTAGCGCGCCTGCGCCCGCTGCTGCCGAGGAGCCCACGCCGGGTGTTGCCTCGGATGCTACCGATATCGATAAGGGCCTCTACACCCAGCAGTCCTTCTCGGGCGTGCTGAGGTCGGTCCAGGGCGTTTCGTTTGTTAACGTGACCAGTGAGATGAAGTACTTTACCAAGTACGAGAGCCACGGCAACTACAACCAGGGCTTTTCGTATGGCGACGGCTATAATGCGCTGGGTTATTACCAGTTCGATCGCCGTTGGTCGCTCATTCCGTTTATGAAGCAGGCCTACAACTACAACCCCGAAAAATACAGCATGCTCAAGGACGCGATTGATCGCGGCAGCGAGATTTCCAACGCGAGCAATGCCATGTCCGAGAACGGGCAACTTACCGAGCTGGGCCGTATCGCTCAGGAGGCCTTCCAGGGTGCGTACAATATCGATTCTGCCGAGTTCTCGGCACTTCAGGACGCCTATGCGTACAACTCTTACTATGCGGTGACCGAGGCGTGGCTCAAGAGCGGCCTGGGCATTGACATCTCCGGGCGCGCCGATTGCGTCAAGGGCATGGTGTGGAGCATCACCAACATGTGTGGCACCGGTGGCTGCCGGGACTTCTTCCGTTGGGCAAATCTTTCCAACGACATGTCCGACCGCGAGTTTGTGACGGCGCTTTCCAACAGCGTGGTCAACAACGTCGCCACCAAGTATTCGAGCCAGCCCCAGTATCATGAGGGCTGGAAGAATCGCTATAAGAATGAGCTAAAGGATTGCTTGGTTTATATTGCCGAGGATGAGGCTGCTGCCGCCGCAACGCCGTCGACGCCCGTGCAGCCCGAGCCCACGCCGGCACCTTCGCCGACGCCTGATTCGAATGACGAATCGAGTGACGATGCCAACGATGACAGGATGGATGCGCCCTCGACCGATACTGACGGTAATGGCTCTGCTGGTGGCACTACCAACGACGGCTCTACCTCGAGCGACTCCGTTTCGAACGGCTCTGCTGCGGGCGATTCGTCTTCAAGCTCTGCCGGCAATACGGACAGCGCCGCTTCTGGTTCGACCGACGCTGACACCTCTAGCTCATCCACCGGCTCGAGCAGTTCGTCCGTTGGCACCGGCTCTAACAATGGCTCCGGCTCTGACGCAACCCCTGATTCCGATGCTTCCAAGGACGACTCGAATAAGGCGCCGGACGCTCCCGTTGCTTCGCCGGACAAGAAGCCTTCTTTCTCCGTGCAGCTTGGTTCTACGTTGGGCTCTTCGCTGATGGCTGGCGTAAGCAGCTCGTCTCCTGACAAGAACAATTCTGTTCAGGTTACTACGACGCAGACCACGGTCGCGAAGGATGAATCTAAGGAGAAAGATTCCGAGAAGTCCGAAACGGAGAAGGGCGACAAGTCCGATCAGAAGAAGGACGAGGGTAAGAAGTCTGAATCTGAGGAGAAGGACGAGAGCAAGGGCAAGACCGAGGGCGGAAAGCAGCAGGGCGAGGACAGCGGTAAGGACAATACCGATGACCAGGTCCAGGAGCAAAATGACTCCAAAACGGTGACCACCACAACCACGACCACCACGACGACCAATGCCTCGGGTGGCAATATGCCCAAGACCGGCGACCTCATTGTGATGGCGAGCCTTGCCAGCGCGAGCTTGGCGACGCTTGGTGCCACGTCTATCGTGAGTGGTAAGCACAAGCTCGACCAGCAGAAGAAGGCAGCTGGCGAGGGCGGATCCGAGGAGTAAGTTCCTGGTCGCCCGATAATCTAAGAACTAGGACGGGGTCCGGTGCGAATGCATCGGGCCCCGTTTTGTTGTGCAACGATTAGTTATGCCCCCTCACACCTCATGTTGCTACCGTTGCCCGAAACGTGTGCAAGACGGTATCAGTTCGTTTGATTTGCTCGATACAATGGGCATCGTGCTGCGTTTTAGGGAGAAGTTTCGGTGTCTGAACAGGCAATTTATGGTGATACTGCCTACTATGGCGTAGAGTTGATCAACCGTTCGGGTAACGGGGTGCTGCCTGCCGGCGAACATGACTTTGCTGAGGCCATGGAACGATGCATGTTAGTTGATAAGACGATGTTTATTGCCGATGTCTTGGATACTGATGCCTCCGTTGTGGCGTGTTGCCGGCCCGAAGGTTTTGGCAAGAGCATGAACCTGTCGATGCTTAAGGCTTTTCTGGAGCGACCCGCGGTCGGGCAGGTCGATCGGGGCATGTTTGCTGGAACCCAGATTTGGGATGCGGGCGGCGGACGATACCGAGATGAGTTTGCCTGCTACCCGGTGATATCGCTGGACTTTTCTGGCGTCGCGAGGTGCGGTGTCAACGTCGTAGGCGTCGTGCGTGACGCTCTTTCGGGTGAGTGTGCTCGCTTGTTGGCGCTTTTGGAGGCTCCGGATTTACCACGAGATAAGATGCGCCACATCGAGCGCGTTGCGCGTGGCGTGGCAAGTGCAGATGAGGTCAACTCGGTGCTTGGCATTCTCATTGAGCTGCTGGAGATGGCTTGCGACGTCCAGGTTGTGCTGCTCGTTGATGAATACGACGCAGCGTGGCTGAGTCGTTTTGCCGAGAGGGACGCTTGTGGCTCCTGTCCGGCAGAGCTGCTCAATCGTGTACTGTTTGATGCCATTGCCGCTGCGGGGGATTCGTTGCGGCTGGCGTGTCTTATGGGGAAGTATCCCGGTCCTGCCGAGACGGCGCTTTCTTTGCGCGGGTGTTCGTGCTGCATGTCGACGCCGCTTTCGACGTGGTGTGACCGTTGGTTCGGCTTTTCGGATGACGAGGTTCAGGCTCTGCTAGGCCATGCTGGATGCGGGGGATACCTGGATGACGCGCGTGAATGGTTCGAGGGGTACCGATTTGGCGGGTTTTATTGCTCGAGTCCGGCGCGCGTGATCGATTTCTTGAACCGCGGTTGCACGCCGCCGGTGCGGGCCGATTTGTATGGATACGCCGATTGCCTGAGTAGGGTGGCTGGTGACTGGAGTCTCGATCGGCTTGCGACTCTGTTCGATTTACTTGAACCACACGGATGCGTTGAGGCTCCGCTTCGGATAGGTGCCGTCGGGTCGGATGCCTCGACTGACGATGACCTTTGGACCGCGTTGTACCTGTCCGGCTTCCTAACGACGGATATGGTTGAGGAGCCGGGAAACAGCGCTCGCTCCCGTGCTCTGCGTCTGCCCAATGGCGAGCTTCGCCAGGCGTTGCGTCTCGTGATTATTGAATGGTTTGAGTTCGCCGCCGAGGACGTGCGGGACGTCGATGCGTTTCGTGACGGGTTGTGTCGCGGTGACGAAGACGCGGTGAGGCAGGCGCTGCGTCGAATTCTGGGTGACGCGGGGGTCGGCGCGGTCGAGATGGGTTCGCCGTTGCCATACCACCTGCTGTTGCAAGGACTCTGCTTTGGTATGCCGGGGTATGCCAATCCGTCATCCAACCGAAAGCGCGGGGCGGATCGCTGGGATATCCAGGTGTTCCCTACGGGAAGGATGCTCGATGTGGCCGATACCCTCGGCATGCTCGACAAGCGTCCACTTATATCGTTCAATATGATGTTTGACCCCGATGTGGATGCGCTGGGGTTGGAATTGCTGGCCGTGCAGGCACTACTCGACATAGAGCGCGACGGCATCGACGAGATTCGTGTGCCGCGGCCCGGCGTTGGCCGCATGCGCTGGGGCTTTGGCTTTGACGGGCAGCGTGTGTCCGTGGTGTGCCAGCGGCTTTAAGCAGCGGGTATTTTCGGCTTCTGTTACTCCGCGTCCTTCAGGGGCGGCATGGGCTTCCAGTTGGGGTCCTTGACGATCTTGCGGGCGTCCTTCATGCCACGGCGCAGCGCCGGGATGCCGGTCTTAAAGCACTTGTCGACCGCGGCCAGGCGAATGAATTCCTTGCAGAAGGTGGCGGCGTTGCCCAGGCGGAACAACACGGGGTGGTAGTCGCCGTAGATCTGCATGTAGCGAGCCAAAAAGCCTCGGTTGCGCATGATGTAGTAGCGGTTGGTGTCGCTCGTTGAGTTGAGCTGGCGCTTGCCGGCGATATCCCAGTTAGAGACGGCGCGGGCGCGCTTGAGCACCACGTCGGCAACCACGGCGGCAGGGAAGTGCTGGCTGGCCACGTAGCCATAGCAGGCATCGTCGCCATAGATGAAGAAGCGCGCATCGGGCAGGCCGATCTTGTCGACCACTCGGCGCGAGAACAGGCCGCCCTCAAAGCACAGCTGGTTCATGGTGCGATAGCCCTCGGGGCCCAGGTCCCACTTGGCGATGGGGTTGGGGATGCCGAGCGAAAGGATGAGCTGGTACTGCCAAAAGAAGGCGCCGCCGTCAAAGTCTAGGCGCGAGCCCTGGATGACGTCGTAGCGGTCGGTCCACTTGGCAAGACGCTCGATGCCTTCGGGGATGACGAGCACGTCGTCGTCCATGACCCAGAACCACTGGGCGCCCAGGTCGTAGGCGCACTTGGTTCCAGCGGAGAAGCCGCCCGCACCGCCGCCGTTTTCGAGCTGTGGGGCGTAGATGACACGGTCGGTGCCGCCCTGCGCGTCGGGTTGGTCGGTGTCGACGCTCCACAGGTTGGCCAGGCGCTCGTTGAATGCGGTGCACATGGCCTCGGTCTCGCGCGAATTCTCGTTATCGACAATCACGATGCGCCAGGGCGTTGCCGTGAGCTCGGTCATGGAGTCGAACAAGTTGGCCAGGAGTTCCTGGCGCTTGTACGTAACGACGACGATGGCGAGCTTATCGATGGGAGCGGGGAGGGTTGAAGGCATGGGGCAATATATCCTTTCACGCGCGGCGAGCATGCGCTGCGCGGAAGCTATCGAATACGTCCTTGGGACTGTCCTATTGTAAAGGCTCGGCGCACCTTGGCGGCAAGCTTTGAATAAAACGCAGGAACCTGCCACGGGTGCGGTGGCTGCCTTGCCTGGAAGTAGCGTGCCTATTGCCGCTTGAGTTTGCGAGCGATAGGCTTCTAGCTGCGTCGATGATGGTGAGCGCCAAAACCGCTGCGAGCGACCGTGTGCCTAAGACACCCGCCCTGTCCGAATCCATGGCGTCCTTTCGTAGGTTGGGCTCCATAGATTATATAAACGCCCGCTGGCGCGCTGACCCTTTGATACCATGAAACGACAGGTATTTCCTAAGGAGCACATTTGTCTACTAACGCCTCTGGCAGCCCCGTTCTGTCGCTGCTTATCCCCATTTACAATGTTCAGCGTTATCTGCGCGAGTGCCTCGATTCCGCCCTGGCGCAGACGCTCAAGGATATTGAGATCATTTGCATTAACGACGGGTCGACCGACAACTCGCCGGCGATTATCCGCGAGTATATGGAGCGCGATGGGCGCGTTAAGATGATCGACAAGGCCAACAGCGGCTACGGTGACTCGATGAACCGCGGCCTGGAGATGGCATGCGGCAAGTACGTTGGCATCCTGGAGTCCGATGACTTTATGGCGCCCGATGCACTGGAAAAGCTGGTTTCGGCAGCCGATAGCAATAACGCCGACTTCGCGAAGGCGAATTTTGACTTCTACTGGTCCAAGCCCGAGGAGCGCCGTTCGCTGCACGAGATGTTTAGACCTCAGGATTGCGGCAAGCCGGTGCACCCGAGCGATACGACGCAGTTCTTTAAGCAAAAGCCGTCTATTTGGTCGGCCGTGTACCGTCGCGATTTTCTTGAGCGCAACGGCATTAAGTTCCTGCCGACTCCGGGGGCATCCTTTCAGGACACGTCGTTTGCCTTTAAGGTGATCGCCTGCGCCGATAAGGCCGTCTACCTGCACGATGCCGTGCTTTCGTATCGCCAGGACAACGAGAACTCCTCGGTCAATTCTTCGGCCAAGGTCTTTTGCGTCAATACCGAGTATGCCGAGATTGAGCGTTGGATTCGAGAGGATTATGCCCGTGACCACGCAAGTGATGACGTCGCGCGCATGCTCAAGTTCAATCAACTTATTAAGTACGATTCGTATATGTGGAACTACGTGCGCCTGGCGCCTAAGTTCTATAAGGAGTTCCTGGTTCAGATGGCCAAGGAGTTCCAAGCGGCCTTGGACGCGGGGGAGTTTTCGCTTGACGACCTCAAGCCGTGGAAGCGCGCGAATCTCGCCGCCATCCTCAAAGATCCCGAGGGCTGGGTTGACGAGCATCCGAGTTTTGCGACGGATGGCGCCTTTGGACGTGCCAAGTATTACGCCTCGGTTGGTGGCCCCGGCGTGGTCGCCGCCTTCCTCATCGAATCGCTAAGGGGGTAGGTCGTCATGGGAGAGGCCTCAAGTCCTAAGGCGACCATTGTCGTCCCCGTCTACAACTCTGCACGCTCCATCCAGAAATGCCTCGATTCGTTGTTGGCCCAGTCCGAGCGCTCGATTCAGGTCGTCTGCGTCAACGACGGTTCGACTGATGATTCGTTGAGTGTGTTGCGTCAGATCGCGCAGACCGACGATCGTGTACTGGTGATTGACCAGGAAAACGCGGGTGTCTCGTGCGCTCGAAATGCCGGTATCGATGCGGCCGAGGGCGAGGTCGTCTTTTTTGTAGATGCCGACGATTACATCGACGCCCAGACGGTCGAGCGCGTGCTGCATGCCATGGAGTCTGCAGATGCCGAGGCTGCCGTTTTTGGCGGCGTCTGTGAACCTGCCGATGCTGCCCCCAAACGCGTCCAGCAGCTCATGAGCCCCAAAGCCGGTACCTTCGGCGTCCGCGATCCCCAACTGCTGTTCCATTCGAATGCGCAGCCCTATGCCTGCCGTGCGGCTTTTTCGCGTGAGCTGCTCAATCGCGAAGGCATTCGCTTCGCCCCTGGCTTGGCCTTGGGCGAGGACGTCGTCTTCCAGTTCGCAGCCTATGCGCTTGCCCGTAAGACTGTTGTCATGCCGGACAAGTTCTACCACTACGTGATGGAGAGCGCATCGGCGACGCACGAGTTCAACAGTGCCGAGGCTCGCGCCAAAAAGCTTGACGCCCACATGAGGATGCTCGAGGAGGTCTTGGATGACTGGGCGGTCTACGGTCTTTTGGATTTGTGCCCTGGCGAGCTGATCACCTGGTTCTTGGATCTCATCGTGTTTGATTTGGCGCGTCTGGATGCCAGTGATTTCCGCCGTGTAGCCGCTCGCGTCAACATGGACCTCGCGACGTTTTTGGGAACGGAGTGGGCGGATATGCCTGCTAAGGGCGCCGTTCGCCGTGTTGCCCACAAGCTTGTTGTGGCGACCTCGGGCGTTTCGATGGCAGACGCCACGCTGTTCTATCTCTCGACCCGTGGCTTCAAAGCCTGCCTGGAGCGCTTTCTCTAATTCCAAGCGCTGCCGCCCGCCGCAACTCGGCTGCTAAAATAACCCTGTTACACGCTATTCAACAGGAGGTTCTCTTGCAGAACTCTGATACCCCTAAAGTTTCGCTGCTTGTCCCCATCTGCAATGTCGAGCGCTATCTGCGTGAGTGCCTCGATTCCGCCGTGGCGCAGACGCTCAAGGACATTGAGATCATCTGCATCAACGACGGCTCCACCGATGGCTCGCTGGATATTATCCGCGAGTACATGGAGCGCGACCCCCGCGTCAAGATGATCGACAAGGCAAACAGCGGCTACGGCGACTCGATGAACCGTGGCCTGGATATGGCGCGCGGCGAGTACGTGGGCATCCTTGAGTCCGATGACTTTATGTTTGAGGATTCGCTCCAAAAGCTGGTTGCCAAGGCCGATGCTGAGCATGCCGATGCGGTAAAGGGCGACTTTTACCTGTATTGGTCCACACCCACCGAGCGTCGCGAGCTGTTTGGGATTATCGACGAGCACATGACGGGTGCTGCGTATCGCCCCGTCGATCGCCCGGGCATCTTCTACCGCAAGCCTTCCATTTGGTCGGCTATCTATCGACGCGAGTTCCTCAACGACAACCAGATTCGGTTCCTTCCCACGCCGGGAGCCTCGTATCAGGATGCGGGCTTTAACTTTAAGGTTTGGGCGTGTGCCGAGCGTGCCGCGTTTATTGCGGACCCCATTTTGTGCTATCGCCAGGACAATGAGAAGAGCTCCGTTAATTCGCCCAACAAGGTGTTTTGCGTGTGCGATGAATATGCCGATATGCAGCGCTTTTTGGACGAACGACCCGAGCTCAAGGCTCAGCTCCAGGGCATTTTAATGCGCATGAAGGTAGATACGTATCGTTGGAATGATGAGCGCCTGGTCGATGAGCTGCGTGAGCAGTTTTGGGAGAAGGCTTCTCCCGAGCTCAAGGCCGATTGGGATGCTGGTCGCTTTGACCTGTCGCTGTTCGATCCGCGTGGCGAGACCGACTTGCGCCTGATGGTCAAGTCGCCCCGTGCCTATATCGATTCGCGCTTTGGTTTTAAGAAGCCGGGCAAGCTCAATACGTTTAAGCACTACTTTAAGATTGGCGGCCTGCCGCTGGTCTGGCGCGTGTTAACGTATCAGCGCGCCTACGGCGACAACCCGCACCCCGATGACGTGCCGACCGCACAGTAGGGGCGAGTGACTATGGCTACCCCTAAGATTTCCGTTGTCGTTCCCATCTATAAAGTGGAGGAGTGCCTGGCCTGGTGCCTGGACTCCCTGCTTGCGCAGGACATGCCCGATTGGGAAGGTGTGCTGGTCAACGATGGCTCGCCGGATGGCTCGCGCGATATTGCGGCTGCCTATTGCGAAAAGGACGCGCGCTTTACGCTGGTCGATAAGGAGAATGGCGGCCTGTCGAGTGCACGTAATGCAGGCATCGCCGCGTCCACGGCGCCTATCGTCGCGTTCTTGGATTCCGACGACCGATTTACGCCCGATGCATGCCGTGTGATCGTTGATGCCTTTGAGCGCGAGGACTGCGACGTTTTGACCTTTGGTGCGAATCCGTATCCGCTGGAGGCGGGGTATCCGTGGCTTAACCAGGTTTTGAGTCCACGGGACGTTTCTTTTCATGGATATAGTTTCGAATTATTGTTTAAAGAGAATTCGCGTCCCTTTGTGTGGCGGACTGCCTGCAGACGTGATTTTCTGGCGAATAACGCTATTCAGTTCGATGAATCTATCAGCTATGGTGAAGATCAAGTTTTCGAAATGGCGATATATGGTCGTTCGCGAAAAACAACGCTGATTTCGAATAAATTGTATGACTACCGTGTGGCGCGCAAGGGCTCGCTCATGGACACCATGCGCTACGATGACGAAACACGTCTGCTGGAGCACGTGAAGATTTACTCCGCGGTGTTAGCCGACTGGCATCGCGATGACCTTGACGCGCAGCATGCCGATGACCTGGCATACTTTCTATGTGATTTGGTGCTGTACGATGCAATCAGGTTGCTGGGTACGGAGTGCGGCAAAGTATTCAATGCTGTATCTACGGTGCTCGCTGGTTCCGCTGTGGGGAGCGATGCTGCGCTTACGCAATGTGCTCCTTCTGTTGCTGCCATAGTCCGCGCAGCGCTTGCCAACAAGGCCCCAAGCGCCCGTGCGTGCAGAAGGCTCATGTTTGAGTACGACGTTTTTAGGTCTGGGTGTCTTCGCGCGTGCAAGCGCATGGCCGCGAATATCCTGGGAAAGAGAGATGTGTAGATCGGAGCGGCCATGCCTGTTGTCTTGCTAGACCATCGTCGTCACTACATTCTGTTTGCTGCTGTGGCTTGCCCGTGCGTTTTGTTGGGCGGGCCTTTTTATCCCGGGTGAGAGCGGGGCTCTAGCCATATTTGAATGTGGAGGCGAATGGGGCTAGTCAAATATATATTTCGGTCTCAGACTTGAAAACGCTTGAATTCACCAGTTGTTAGTTTAAAAATAACATATAGTTTCCGCCGGATTCGTGGAAAGGATGTTCTATGAAAGACGTTCGAAGGAGATGGCGCGGGCTAAAGGCTTTCGGTTTGGCCGTATTTGCAACTGCCTGCCTTACTTGCGCTCCATTGACCGCAAAAGCAGGTCTTATTGGCGGTGTTGGAGGGGGCAGCGCCTCGGTAGACGAGCCCACGGAATGGTGCGTTGGCGATAACCGCCCGATTTCTTACTGGGGATATGACGGTTGGAACGGCACTCAAAATGAACAGATGTCTGGCCCTCTTACGCGGTATAGCGTCGAGTGCAATGCCGGGGGGACTGCTCACAGAGATTTTCTAGTAGGCTTAAACTCTATCGATAAGAGCGCCTCGCGGACCGATCCTTCTGGAGTTACATCACGTCCCGCAGGTACATACTATTTCAACAAAGATGGTTTAATGCAGACCGGACTCGTTCGGTTCGAGGACGGCAACCTTCGCTATTTCGATCCCGAGACTGGCGCCATGGTCACGAACCAGTGGCATAAGGATTACGAAGCCGTCTGGTACTATTTTGGCGCTGACGGGACCGCAGTTTCGGGCTGGCAGTCTATCGGTGGGGACAAGTACTACTTCTACCCCGAAAGCCATGATATGGCATACGGCCGAGTTCAAATTGACGGCAAGAACTACTTCCTGAACTCCCCTGGCGCCAATGCTGATGGCCGTATGCAGCATAGCGGCTGGTTCTATGACTCCATTTACGGTAAGTGGTCCTACGCGACCTCCAGCGGCGAGCTTCTGACTGGTTGGCATAATCTCGGCGGGGCTTGGTACTATTTCAACGAATCTGGGGTCATGCTGACTGGCTGGATCAACGATTCGGGTACCTGGTACTACACCAATGCCTCCGGTGTGATGGCCACTGGTTGGCTTAACATCGGCGGTGCGTGGTACTACCTCGATGGTTCGGGCGCCATGGTTGCTAACGGCTGGCGCAGCCTGGGCGGCTCCTGGTACTGGTTCGGCGATTCCGGTGCGATGGCCACTGGCTGGTTCTTGGCAGGCGGCTCTTGGTACTATGCGAGTGGTTCGGGAGCCATGGCAACCGGCTGGCTCAGCAATGGCGGCACGTGGTATTGGCTCAGTGGTTCGGGCGCTATGGCCTCTAACTCTTGGGTCAACATTGGCGGAGTCTGGTACTGGTTCGACAATGCCGGTGCCATGGTCACCGGCTGGCTCGAGATCAACGGGGCCTGGTACTACTTTAACGGTTCCGGCGCCATGACCCACGACGCCTGGGTCGGCGACTACTATCTTCAGTCTTCCGGCGCCATGGCTACGAACGCCTTGGTCGGCTCCTATTATGTCGGCGAGGACGGCAAGTGGATTCCAGGTTATGGTTTAGTTTGGTATAAGAACGGAAGCGATGTTTACCATACGCATAAGTGCCGTACCGTTGGCAAGGACGCAAAGGGCTATTCGCAGATCTCTATTCAGGAGGCCCAGAGGCGTGGCGCTTCACGAGAGTGCAAAAACTGCCAGCAAATTGGCTAGCACATTATTGAGCTAGTTTTGATTGAGGCCCCGTTGCCCTGAGGTGACGGGGCCGCTGTGTGATTGGATACCGTGCTGCTATGAAGAAATGCTCATTCGGGGAGCTGGTCTTTTCGGGCCTTGTTTCTTTGGGGCTCCTTTTGGGTTCGCCCTCGATGTTATACGCCCTTGATTCGAATAACACTGACGAAGGTCCCGCATCTAATGTTGCTATTGCTTCTGTCGAGTCAGGCGTCGATGCTCAGCGCGAGTCAACCTTCGCTGTCGAGCAGAACTCTCAGGTGGATAATGAGGCCCCTTCTGAGGTTTCGAATCAAATTATTTGGCATCAGGGGTGGATATCACCCGAAAAGGGGCTGGTTTTTGGCGTTGGGGCTTGTCCGACGGAACAATCGCTGTTTCTTCTTGGAGACATATAAACGGTAGCTGGTACTGGTTCGACGACGAAGGTCGAATGGCTCAGGATGGGTTGGTTCAAGTCGGGGGTGCGACGTATGCCTTCTCCTCTTCGGGCGCAATGCGTGTCGGCTGGTACCTAGATTCTACGGGCTCCACTTCTGCTTGGCGTTATTTCTCCGGTTCTGGCGCCATGGTAAAAGGCTGGCTTTCAGACGGCAGCAACTGGTATTGGCTGGATGATGAAGGCAAGATGGTCCACGACTCGATGCTGTAGATCGGGGGAGCCACGTATGGATTCTCTTCTTCTGGTGTGATGCTTATCGGATGGCATCTTGATGCTTCCGTTTGGCACTATTTCTCCGGCTCTGGCCCCCTGGTAAAAGGTTGGCTCTCGGATGGGGGTCGTTGGTACTGGCTTGATCCTGCAGACGGTTCTATGGCCACCGGGTTGAAAGAATGTAATGGCACTTCTTATATCTTTAACAGCTCAGGGGCCATGCTATCCTCCCAGTGGGCTCTTATTGACAACAACTGGTATTACGCTGACTCCAACGGCTTACTGCATGGAGGCTGGTTACTTCTAGGGAATTCTTGGTATTACCTGGATCCAGGAAGCCATATTATGCTCACGGGCTTTACGCAAGTGGAGTCGTCCACCTATTTCCTTACGAGTTCAGGCGCCATGGCAACAGGCTGGGCACTTGTTGATGGTGCTTGGTATTACGCCGCATCAAATGGAGCTATTCAACGAGGACGATGGATAAAGTTCGGAAGCGCCTGGTATTACCTTGATGATGTATCCGGCGCAATGTGTACTGGTGAATTCGCGGTAGGAAGCACGCGCTATTTTTCTTATGATTCCGGTGCGATGGCATCTTCGTGCTGGATTAACTTGAGCGACGGTATGGCATGGGCGAATTCGTCTGGAGCACTGAGCGAGCCGTTGCCTACTTCATCTGATGGATCTCCCGTAGTCGCTGATCGTGCTGACTCGTCTTCATTGCCAGGTGTGATTCATATTGGAGACGCGGTTTTCTATGCGGATGCAAACGGTGCTGTCAATGTAGCATCTGGTTGGATTATGTCGAAAGACGCTTCTGACGAAAGCGGCAATACTTGGTATTACGCATCTTCCAATGGTGTCCTTAAGTCTGGTTGGCAATATGTTAACGGTGCGTGGTATTGGATGGATCCTTCCACCTACAAGATGAAGACCGGATGGCTCAATGACCGCGGCACGTGGTACTGGCTTCAGCCTTCGGGCGCTATGTTTGCTAACGGGTGGCTGAAAATCGATGGCGTCGACTACTACTTCAATGCAAGTGGTGCATGGTTGAATACGTCTGGTTCTGTTTTGGGGGTTAATAGGTCCAGCCTGGTCAATTGGCTTATGAGCCACGAAAACGATGGCTATTACCGTGGAACACGCTATGATACGCATCTTAGCCAAGAAACATGCATGTATCCAAAGGGTGATCCTCGTTGGGACGGGTATACCGGTATGAACTGCGGCGGATTTGTATCGCATGCATATATGAAAGCGGGCGGGAATTTAGCTCCCATTGCCGCCGAGCAGAGCCATTCCCCTTGGAGTGGTGGTCCCGGAAGGGGCGGCTGCGTTAACGCTTATCGTTGGTACGGCTATGCTATCGATACGTGCGCAAACGTGACTTATTTCAACTCTATTGATGAGTTGTTACGTAGCGGTTTGGCTCGTAAGGGGGACATTGTGTTCTTCAATCCTTACAACCCATATGCGGACGATAGCCACATTGGCTTTTTCTGGGGCAATTCGCCGAGCGAAAACTTGTTTTGGCATAGTGACGGTTATGGAAACCGCATTTCCGGTTTGACCGCTTTGGGTCCATCGAAAGTAATATTGATTCGTTAGAATTCTGAGTTGTAGGGGACTCTCTGGGTCCCCTACCTTTTTGACATCTAGTTTGAAAGTTTATTTGAAGTCGGTATTCTTGGGGGGTAAGAGTAGGGACTAGGAGTC
Organism: uncultured Collinsella sp.; assembly: GCA_902496945.1. Lineage (GTDB taxonomy): Bacteria > Actinomycetota > Coriobacteriia > Coriobacteriales > Coriobacteriaceae > Collinsella. Next base: position 1,252 of record CABVDE010000030.1, on the reverse strand, counting down.
CTTGGTTTCACCCTGCTGGGAAGTTCTTGTTTACATTGTGGTATTGCGTGCAGTTATTTGTCGTCCTAGATGGTATCTTGTCCAGTTGGATGTTCGGAAATCTTTCACAGCCATGCTGTAAGCTAAACGCAAACAAGAACGAATGACGAGGTTTACATGAGCAAACATCTTAAGTTATTTTCGGCATTGTTGGTGCTGATGGTCCTTGCGCCCATTTCTGTGTTTGTTTTCCCCTCGAACGCGGAAGCTGCGCGGTCCCTAGTTGAGAATTCCTGGCGTTATGAGGATGGGCAATTGGTCGCAGAGGATGCTTCTTCCGAAGAAGATGGAATAGACTTATTGTCCATGGACATTCTTCCCGATGGGGCTACGGCGCAGGGCATCGATGTCAGTGAGCATCAAGGACGTATTGACTGGAATGCTGTTAAGGCTTCTGGTATCGATTTCGCTATTCTGCGTGTTGGATTTGGCGCTCCATCTTGGGGCGGTCGAGTTGACTATCAATTTAATCGAAATATTTCTGAGTGCGAGCGACTCGGTATTCCCTACGGCGTCTATATCTATTCATATGCTTTTGATAATCAGCAGGCAGCCGATGAGGCATCAATGGTGATCAATTGCCTTTCTGGACATAATCCAAGATTGCCGGTGTATTACGATCTTGAGGATAACTCGATAATTGCAAATGGACGTCAAACCGGAATTGCATCGAGGGCGCAGGTTTTTTGTAATAGGATTTCTGCCGCAGGATATGAGCCTGGTATTTATGCAAATTTAAATTGGTTTAACAACATTTTGACTGACTCTGTATTTAAGAGTAGCTCTTGGGATCATTGGATTGCTCAATATAACTCGCAATGTGACTATACCGGCAATTACAGTTTTTGGCAGTATAAGAGCAACGGAAAAGTCCCTGGAATCAACGGCAACGTTGATATGAACTACGCGTATGTTGATGTCTCCCTTTATCATTGGCAACTAATTGACAGCACCTGGTATTATGCAGCCTCCAACGGCAAGGCGTATGCCGGATGGTTGTTTCAGAGTGGCACGTGGTACTGGCTCGAGCCCGACGCGGGCGGTGCCATGGCAACCGGCCTTCACGAGTGCAACGGCTCCCTGTACTGGTTTAATTCGTCCGGCGCCATGGCGACCGGGTGGGTCCTCGACGGCGGGACCTGGTACTACGCGACTGGCTCCGGCGCGCTGGCGCGCGGCCCCGTATCCGTCGGCGGCGTGCCCTACTGCTTCG